>JAWOKW010000056.1:0-4666 GCA_033854095.1 Candidatus Methanoperedens sp.
CAAACATTGCTAATTTTACTGGCTCTTCGATTTTTACCATTAGTTTCACCCCTTTCCAAATTTAATTATTGACCTTTTATATGTTTGCATAAGTTCAGGAGACAACGGTAACAACATAAGATCATGGGATGCGAGAGCCTCGGCCATGAAAAGGCACTTTCAGCAAGAATTTTTTTTATTGAAACACAAAAAGCGCTACGGGACAATATTTTTCAGAAATAATAAAAAAATAGAGGTTGATGACCTCAAGGATCACACTTTTTTATTTCAGCATCTCTGTTGGTTGAATTTATTTATCCTGACCACATGCCATAACCTGCTGCTGCTGTGCTGACTGCTGCCAATATAAGCGTCAGCGCCATACACAGCAAAATTTTGTAGCTCATTTTTCCCTCCTCGAAATTTAGATACCAGATTTATTTATTTACTATCATTAAATATAAGCCTATCTATAGCCTTCATAATCATAATTATATCAAGGAGGCTATATAAGCGATTATTCGTAAAGGGTGATGTTCCGCTATGACTCATCTTCTGTTGCGATCACTGAACATTAAAAATTAGTTGCACATGATCCACTTGAAAAGAAAAATAATGTCTTTATGGTTTCCACTGGAACTTTGAAAGGACAGCCGGAGCCATCCCTTTTTCACAATCTCACCCCCTCCCCGATCCTCTTCAAGCACTCCATCACCCTCTCATACTGCGCCTCCGTAAGCACATAATATGCCATCAGCCTCTCTTTTGTCCATCCTGCCTTCATTTTCTGTGAAAAGCTCGTCTCAGCCATCATAATCAGCCTCCACAAGCGCATACGACAGGCTGTTTAAGGCCTGTCCTCTCGATCACAAAGCTTACGATCTTCTCGATGCGTGCCAGGCAGCCCATAAGCTCTCTGAAGCTGTAATGCTCTATGTACTCCCTGACATTCCCCAGAGGTATTTTATAGCCCATGAGGTGAGCGATAACCGCTGCGCTGAATTCCGCTGTCACTTCCTGATCCTTCCTCTGCCCTGGTCGCAGGCCTGTGAGCCTGTCATCAACTGCATGGCTCAGTTCATGGAGGAAGATTTCGATCTCAGGGGATGCAAGCCTTATCTCCTTTTTTAATAGGCTGTACGAGCCATAAGAAGACCCGCAGAACCTCACAGGCTGGACTTTAAGGCCAAGCTCCTTAATGATGCCGTTGAACTCGCAGGGAATGTTTACCTTGAAGTCCTCTCTAACTATCGGCTCTCCCTCTGTATCCTCGATGCGGAAAACAGGAATAGCCCTGAAGCCTGCAAGCACCTGTTTTTCCTCTGTTGTCTCTTCGTCTATGACTTTCTTGAGCAGGGGCGCAAGGATATAGAAGGCCTTCGATCCCTTCTTTACATGCCTGCCCACCGCCTGCCACTGCCGGAAGCCTCTTGCATCCTCAGTATCATTCAGGTACATCAGCACACGGTTTAAGAAGCTCCATTTATCAGCCGGGATATCCCCGCCCTTGAATACAGCCCTTGCCGCTTTTTCAAGGTTATCCTCTTCGAAAATTTTAAGCAATGTCTCCATTGCTTCTTTTATGCGATCTTGGGAGGGCATTATTGCGCCTCCTTTTCTACAAATTGCTTTTCTTTCAAAGCCTCTTCGTATCTTTCTTCCAACAGACGGAAGCCCTTTTCATGATGGTGGATGTCGCAGGCCTGCATGCCCCCGCATTCTTCGCAGCGCATATCGCAAAAGGGAGAGGTCATAGCCTCACCCCATTTTCATTGCATTTCTGACATTTCACAGTGTTCTCTGTGACAAAAGCCTGCATTGTGTCAATTCCGAGCTTTTTATGCCCGCACACGTATTTTATCCAGGTGATTTTTGAGAAGTAGTTCATAGAACCACTCCCATGCTGCGCAAATCTGCTTCGTGATTCCGCATTCTATCAGCGAACTCGTCCCAGGTGATTTTTCCTAGAGATAGATTTATTTCGCTTTCGATTCTGGCTTTATGGAAAGCCTTTTTTGCTAATTCAACGTTGGTCATTTGTTCATTCCTCATACCAGGAATGGGCCACGCCTCCGGGGATTGCCGTCCCGCGGGGGTTCTTGCTCATTTTCCTTACATTACTATACTATGCTTTGATCCTATATATAGTTTGTGGGTAATATACCCACAATAAACTTAAATATAGCGTATACTTATATACTTGTGGGTAAAAAAGGGTATTATGACAAAGGCAACTATCAAGTTTGTAGATACGTCAAGAAGGCGAATCATTCTGCCGAAAGAAGTAATTGAAGTTGAAGATTTACATGAAGGTGATTTCATAGAGATCGATGTTAGAAAGATTGAAAAGCCAAAGGCAGCGACATGATAAGTGGAAAATCGTAATTCTTAAGATGAGTGATGAAATGTCTATATCAGCTATAAAAAAAGAACTTCCTACAGATATCTTAAAGGAAATTGAATATTGGTCTAAAAAGGAAAGAACAGATACGGAGGCCTTCGTACTAAGATTAATAGATGAGGGGCTGCGTGAATGGAAATTGCATAAAGCTCTTGGAATGTATAAAAATCAAGAGGTTTCTTTATGGAAGGCTTCTGAGATTGCTGGTGTCTCTCTTGCAGAGCTATTATCTGAACTGCCGAAACAGAAAATCGTCTTTCAATATGATTTGGAAGAGCTAAAAGAAGACATAGAATATGCCCGTAGTAAGTGATGCAAGTCCGCTTATTCTTTTAGCCAGGGTCGGAAAGTTATCTCAAGTCAGGAATGAAGTTATGAAACATGATGATGAAGCTTCTTTTCTGATAATGTCAGAGATTGAAAAAGGATGGATAAAATTTAAAGCTGAAGATCAAGAGCTAACCCCCGAAATAAACAGGATAGGTACTAACCTCGGCTTACACAAAGGGGAGATGTATGCTCTCAATCTTGCGGTAACGATGGGTATTAAAGAATTTCTGGCGGATGATAAATCGGCGAGGGTAGCCGCAAGAATATTAGGTTTGCGTGCCGTCGGGTGTCTTGGTGTTGTAATGAAAGCCTACCATTCAGGGATCATTACAAGAAATGATACAATTGGCTCGATACAGAAACTTGTCAAAGCTGGATTGTGGGTATCTCCTGAAGTGTTGGCCGAAGTCTTCAATTCTATGGAAAAGTAAGATGTATAGTCCTTTCAGTTTACTTCCAAAACTGCCACCATTTACGTTTTATTTTTTCTTCCGGCGCCGGAGGCAATAGCAGTTGTTCATTAATTTTGTTAATCCTCTGGAATTCGGAGATTAAGAAGCCATTTTGTGTCTCAAGATTTCTTATCTGATCATGTAAATCTTTTATTCTTTCTTCTAAGAGTTTGCCTACTTCTTCCTTATTTGTTAACGCAAGCTGTAGAGCCTCTAGTTGCTTCATATAATCTAAAGTGTTAACACTTGATGATGGGTTGTCAACATTGTTAACATGGTTAACAATAACATTTTTACAATAGATAGATGCGGATTTCTCTCCTCGGAGGTTATCAAGCTTCTCAGAGACGTCATCATCAATTCGAAAGGCTATCATCGACATTTGAACACCGCTGTTAACCATGTTATCATTAGCTTTTGCCAGTTTTGCGCATGAGTGTGTAACATAGTTTACAGTAGTAAACATTCTGTTAACTTAATTAATGTCTCGGTCAAGAATTAGCCTGCGATGAAATTATGATCGGAAATCTTTCGGTTCCTCTCCCTTCCCCGGCACCCCAACCCCTCATCCTGGCGCTGCCTGTCATGGCCGGATAGATCGGTCTGCATAGTTCTCAGTTTTTTGTGAAGTCAAGCCTGATAAATGCGATATAGAGCGTTATTTCTGTTATTTAGATGCTCCACGTACCCTGAATTTACGTTACGGCATTGTCTTGGATGCTCATGGCAAATTCTGGAAATCGATTTAAATTCTCGGCGCCATAACGTTATGATAAGGGGCCTCATCGAATTTTAATAACGCCCACCGTGTCAACTCAGCCATGAGGCCCCACGCTGCATATAAAGAAACGCCAATGAACATTTAGGCACAGGCACGTAAGAATGAAAATCGGCTGAGCCTATTTTCATAGGAAGATTATATGCATAATCTTTCTTTTCCTCAAGACATCTATCCTCTTATCTGATGGCGGTCTAATTCGAAAATCATGTGGTATTTCCATGCTGCAAATTACTGAAGAAATTTGTCTATAACAAGATAATTATAGAATAAGGTCTTATTTTATGATGGCTTTAAGACGGCTGGTGGTGAAAAATTGCCAGACGAATCCAAAATTCATAGATTAATACACAGTAAAGATGTGGAAGAGAGCAAGAAAGCACTGGATGAGGACAGCAGTGTGCGAGAGAGGGCTAATGAAAGGTCGTGATTGATTGTTCAGGAGATTCCTGAAGTCTTATATTAATATCTGCAACAATGTCTTCACCGAAGGAGCGAATGCTGTACTGATAAAACAATCTGTTGTTTCTGCTTTTTCTCAAATCACTGATAAGGAACAGGCAACTAAAGTCTTACTAGCACTCACAAAGGATGAGGACAGAGGTATGCGAGCGTATGCAGCAATAGCTATTGGTTCTGCTTTTTCTCAAATCACTGATAAGGAACAAGCAACTAAAGTCTTACTAGCACTCACATAGGATGAGGACAGCGGTATGCGAGCGTACG
>JAWOKW010000057.1:0-3384 GCA_033854095.1 Candidatus Methanoperedens sp.
ACTTTTCCAGTGTTCCACTCAATCAGGTTCTTTCTCTGCTTTCGCTTTCCGTAGCTTCTGTTCAAAAGAATGCTTCCGTCCTTCTGCCATGAGCTTGACCTGTAATGTCTTATGGCTTTTCTCGTCATGATGCCGCCGATAGAAGGAAGGCTTCGATAACCTCTATCGCAGTCCTGTCATGCAACTCTGCACCGCATGAGCCGCATAATACCCACTGTTCATCGAAATCGTGGACATCAACGCTGCCGTACTCGACTTCCTTTCCTGAATCATTGATCGGATGCTGCGCTTTCGTTTTGAAACTGATATCCGTCTCCGAGATGCCGCCGATAGTGACCTCTGTTATTCCGCATTCGACAAGGTCTGCACCGCATTTGCTGCAAGTGAAGACATCGGACTCCTTCTCCTTATTCATGTTATCACAACAGGCTCTGAAACTTCCACAACGCTAACGTAATCCAGTACGTTGTTTATGGTGTCCTTGATACGCTGCCATTCCTCCATCGCATCGCGCACTGCTTCTTCTCTTGTCAGGCATCCATACTCAGCTATAGAAAATTTGCACCGAAAATCAATCTCTATAGTGATTCCTTCGCTCAGATCATCTTTAGTTTCCACCATTTTAATCACTCACACCTTCTATCGAAATTACCCTTGCCTCAACTGGCTTACCCATTTGCTTGCTTATATTCTCCAGCCTCTCTGCGTGCATATCTGCTTCACCAAGAGTGTCGAACAGCGTTAATGTTGAATCCTTGTTCAGCACTGGCTTCACTGTGCTATCATCCTGCCAGAATATTATTGCGTACATTTCAAGTCACCCTCAGTCCTCTGACTGCATTATCAGCTCATAGGTCTCATCATCCATCTCGAAATCTGTGACAACATCGATGAGGGTTCTTCCCCGGATAAACCTCAGAACCTCATTATCCAGCAGCGACTGCTGAAGTCCGAGAGCCTTATAGCCGTACCTCTCAAAGATGGCTGTCACTTCATCCATCATCTTTTCATATCCCGTCGTTTTCTTGTTTTCGTTCATACGATCCTCCAAGACTCTTTTTAGAGCCAAAGCTCATGCGAATGCTTTTGAAACTGAACACGCCAGATTTTAGGGCTTTGCCCGACCCTGAGCGAAGCGAAGGGGAAATATCTGGCAGCAGCGATTTTGCTGAGGTTATAGAAACATAAAAGCCATTCCATTTATATAATAACAAGAGATATTGTAACAAGAAGTGGTCAAATGCAAGCAAGAGATTCAGCATCACGTCGCAGGGCACTCAAAAATGAACTTGTCCGGGTGGTAGAGGAGTTAAAAAAAGCGGGAGTCAAAAGAATAATATTATTTGGATCTCTTGCAAAAGATGATGTCGGCCCTGCGAGCGATATAGATCTACTTGTGGTGCAAGAAACGAAGAAGCGGTTCATCGAGCGTCTTGGAGAGCTATACGAACTTATAGATCCAAAATATGCACTTGATCTACTCGTTTATACACCGTCCGAATTTGATAAGATGAAGAAGGAAAGCATTTTTGTCAAGCAGATACTTCGTGAAGGAAAGCTGTTGTATGAAGCGTGAACCAAAAAGTGAAGCGGGGCGCTGGCTCTTGCAGGCAAAACACGATCTTGATGATGCATATTTTTCTTTTGAGGGAGAAAGGTTCAACCTTGCATGTTTCCTTTCCCAGCAGGCTGCTGAGAAAGCACTGAAAGCATACCTGTTTGCAAACAAACAGGAGCCATGGGGACATTCAGTTGCCGAACTCTGTGAAGCAGCATCTTTGAATGATACCGATTTCAAGAACCTGAAAAAACGCGCTGCGACTCTTGATACCTATTATATCCCGACACGTTACCCCAACGGCTTGCCAGGTGGGATACCTGCAGAGGCATATCAGAAAGAGGATGCGGAGAAGGCGCTCTCGATATGCAATGAAGTTATTGATATGGTTGAAAAGAAAATCAGGGCGAAATAGCTCAGTGAGTATGTGACCGAGGAAGAAATCCAGAAAAAGTTTCAACATATGAGTTATCAAATAAAGTATGGCAGACCAAAATTTCAAAATCGAACCATTTGAGAATTGCCCTTCCTTAGATGGCTATCATTGTCAGACAAATTCTCTGGCAAAGATATTTCACCATTACTGCCACCCATTGTCTGAAGATATCATCCTTGGACTTGGGGCTGGCATGGGATTTATCTATTGGCAGATGAAAATGGGCCAGCAAAACTATGTTTTTATCGGTGGGAGAGGGAATACTAAAAATTTTTTTAGTGATCTTGGCAAAAGAACAGGCGTAAAAATTAAAATTGTGTCTACTACAAGTGCCAAAAAAGCAGAAACTTCACTTCTGGAAAAGCTTATCAGAAAAGAACCATCGATGTTATTTGGGGATATGGGTTTTCTTCCATGGTTTGATCTTCCCGATGATTATCATTTTGGGGGACATACTTTTGTTGTTTGTGGTTTTGATGGAAAGGACACGGTTCTGGCGTCAGACATCGACCAAACGGCAACTGGTTTAAAAAAGGGATTCTATTATCCGATCACGCTGGAGCAGCTTAGTAAGGCAAGAAGCTCAACCTACAAACCATTCCCGCCGAAAAACACTTATCTTGAATTTGATTTTAGTGGTTTTCACAATCCAACTGCTGAAGATATTAAGGCTTCAATAAAACAAACAACTGAGTCTCAACTCAGCCCTCCGATCAAGAATATTGGCTTAAAAGGAATACGGCACATTGCCCAGGAAATCATGAAGTGGCCCAGGATGTTCAAAGATAGAGAGCTGCGAATGAACCTGTTTAATTTGTATATTTTTATTGAGATCGGCGGCACTGGCGGAGGGTGTTTCCGTTATATGTATTCCAGATTTTTAAAAGAAGCAATGAAAATTACTGGAAATGAAGCAATGGGGAAGGCTTCAACATTGTTCAACGATGCTGGCAAGAAATTTTCCGAGATAGGACTGATGTTTAAAGATGCAGAGATGATGGATGATATCATCGGTAAAATTAAAACCGCTTCCGAAAAACTTAATGAAGCTGCTGACATAGAGGAAAAAGCATTTAATTTTTTAAAAGAAAATATTTAGTGTCCTCCTCCACTAAGATTCAAACCAATGACACCTGTTATGATCAGACCAATTGAAAGAATCTTGATAATAGTGGACGGCTCCTTGAAATAAAAAATTCCTATGAGTGCTATCAAAGTTGTTCCAAGACCTGACCAGACAGCATAAGCCACACTCACATCAATCTTTTTTAGAGCCAATGTCAATGAAATCAGGCTGAGTATATAAAAGATGAACATTACTATAGATGGCAGCATCTTCGTAAAACCCTGGGACAATTTCATGGATGTAGTACCAGATACTTCCAGAATT
>JAWOKW010000058.1:0-3485 GCA_033854095.1 Candidatus Methanoperedens sp.
TGAGAAGATAATTCATAGCTTCCTGGGTATCTATTGGGATTGCTGACAGGTCTATCACAGTATACTGCCTTGTCAGGTCTACATTTGTTGGATTTGAAAGCCACTTCAGCGTATTCCTGAGAGAAGCTTTGATACCACGCCAATGAATATCTTCACGTCCCAATTCGTGGTCTTTGGCGTTCTTGAAGATAGATCATGCAGAGAATATAAAAGAGCCTTTTCATTGTGAGACCTTGGCTGGTTTATCTGTTCCATTACCATTTTTTCTACAGGATTCAAATAAGGTATCTGAGAGCTTGCACGCACCTTTATCAGGGTTTTGGGCTGGATCGAATTCAGGAATCCACTTATTCTTGCTATATTCAGTGCAAGTTCTTCATCATCAAGCCAGCGAGTATCGCATCCAAGTACAACTCCGAACCTGTTATCTCCGAAATCTATTACCCCGGTCTGCGATATTTTCTTTATTGTAAATCTATACAGCTCTGAAACCTGTTTATCCGGACTTGATACGCTTGAATACCTGTTCAGTCCTTTTAACTTCCTGATCCTGTGATCAAGAATGATCTTTGATTCTACAAGTATCTCATGGGTTCTTGCGTATTTATAGAATAGTCCCCATATTACTGATAGGGCTATGATGTTAAATAAAATTCCTGATGTCCCTTCTCCAGACCCGATTATTATTGCGGTCAGAATAGCGCATATCAACATGATCTTTACCTGGCTCCATGATAATTCAAGAGGTCCAAGCTGCAATTTTTCAACAATATATCTTGGAGGTAAAGGGACAATTATTTTATGTGGTTGTTCGTCCATTTTAATAGCCCCCTACCTCCTTATTGGTCCGAAGAGATATCTGCCTATTATCAGGTACTTTATCTGGCTGCTGAAACTGGCTAATATCGGGTACAGTATGCATGCCACCCCTACAAGGAGCGCTCCCATAGTGATAACGTAATAAAGCAAAAGCGATTGATTCAGCGGGGCTGGCAGCCCGCTCATCAATCCAGTCCCTCCTAACAGTATAAGGCACATGAGGAATCTTGAGAACAGCATAACCCCTCCATATGTGAACACGGTCACTGCAAATGATCTTGTCCATGGGAACAAGGCTGCTGCTGCAAATAAAAGGAAATATGCTGATATGATGCCCACAACTAAATATCTGTAATAAAATATTAACATTAGACTGACAATACTCAGTGCTCTTAAAAAATATGCTGTCGAGTTCTCAGGTGAATATGAAACAAAATCCATAGACTCTAAAAAAGCTGATTTTGCAAGTATTGATTCAAATGAGAATATCCACTGTAATCCTTTTAGATATAATGCCCATAACAAAGGAGCAGTTATGGCTATCTCGAAATATCTATTTCTCCAGCTTCCATAACCATTCCCCATCGAGTCGGAACTTGCGGACTCTTTCATAACACCTATTCCTCCCACTAAGAGGAATATTATATAAAATACAAAATACCAGAACGCTGTGAAGTTCTTCTCCTTCTGTACCATTGGGTTTGTCAGGAAGCTGTTATTCTCGACCATCAGTGTTGATACCGCAGGCTGCGCTCTTGAGTTGTTCACACCTATCATGCTGTAAAAATTATCTGCCTGATCCTCTAATATCATGTCAAAACCCTGCGATATAAGGTTAGGGATAATATCTTCTAAATTGAAAGCTGCTGCTGGTTGAGCCAGGATCAGGCACAAAGCCAGGAATAATATAACTCGTTTCATTTGAACCTTGATGATCTGTACATTATGTAAATTCCTATCAAAAATATCAAAACTACATAAATTATGTACCATATTGCAGGGTTTATGCGTGTGGGTAAATTCTGGTGATAAACAGCATATTCACTGAAATTGTAATCAGGTGCCTTTCCGAAAGGTGTCCAGAAAAATACTGAAACTATTGTTCCATTATCCATTATCGGGTCGTCGCCCTGATGATATATCCCTTTTCCAGTTTTCTTCCATGCCGAGAACGGCGTCACATCCATGTAAGGAAGACCTTTGCTGGTGAGTCTGACCATGCCGATATTCAGCAAATGTTCAACAGAGCCGTTCTGCGTTGTGATATTAAAATATATTATCGAATCGTTAAGACCCGTAAAATGGATCAAGCTCACAGGAGCAAAACCAGGATAATTTTCTATTGTCATGTTCTGCGGACGTGGATCCACGAACTGTAAGGGTGCAGGTTCAGTATCATAGAAATATACAAGTTCACGGCGGCACTCGATCTTATCACACCATTCCATCCATATCCGCAGCCTTGCTGTGATCTTATCCCCTTCTCTGTAGACTGATATTTCCTTATCCCACTGATTAACGAAACATTTTTCGCAGGTTATTGTGTCCCATGCATTGTATCTGATGACTGCGGCCTTCAATGGGTCTCCTCTCATGTAGAATGTACCGTTTATTTCTGCTGTACCAGTAAACTCTATCAGGTCAACCCATCCCTGAATATGCCCTGATGTTTGGACTGTTTCATCGATCACGAGATCTGATTCCCTGTATGATGGAAGCGAAGAGACATCAGTAATGTAGGTGCTGTTCAATTCTTCTAATAGCCCTGCACTGACTGGATTCATTGATGATGAAAAAAGAAAAGCAGTTAAAACCAGCCAAAGAACTTTGTTCCTATTTTTATGAGCAATACTATTGCCACCAGTGCGTAAAGGACATTCAGTAAAGCATTCTGTGCCCATGACCGTTCCCTTGGATCTCCCATAGTTGTTGAATGGAACATTACCCCGATACCTGCTTTTGCTGTGAATACCACATAAGCCACTACGGTTGCTACAATAAGAGCACCCAATAAATAGTTCAGCAAATTCTGTATATCTGCTCCCTGCTGTTCAAGCCAGGCACGTCCCATACCAGGTTTCAATAGATCGCTGTCATTAGCCGCTGCTGATGCCAGACAGCATTATGAACATTATTAAACATATTATGTACTTTTTCATAAATATGTGTAATAACTTCAAAGTTTATATATTTTGCTCTTAACTTACATAATAGAGAAGATTTATATAATCATAAGCAAAAGATACATAAATATGGTAAAAGATGAAAAAAACTCGAATGAAGAGATTAAATATGCTTTCGCTAAGTATTACATGAAACCTAATGGAAGTGCATCCATTAATCTGCCTAAAGGATTCGATGTCGGTCTTGCTCAGGGCGAGGAGCTTGCTGCTAAATGGGATGGTAAAACAATCGTGCTTATTCCGCTTAAGAAGGTGAATTTTGAATGAAACTCAAGCTAATTGCAGTTGTGATGCTGCTCACATCCCTGTTCTCCGGCTGTGTCACTCAGAATGCATAACATTGGTACTTACAAACTCGATAAGACGCCCTCTGAGACTCTTGAAATTAGAGATGATAGGACTTATCTTCTTGTTCCAGTTGATCCTAAATTTACTGAAAAAGGTGCATATGTAAAACGGGGCTCTACTTTGGAGTTAACTGAT
>JAWOKW010000059.1:0-4367 GCA_033854095.1 Candidatus Methanoperedens sp.
GGTATTCATCGCTATCCTCGTCAGGATTGCAGAGCCATTTGAAGAACGGCTTGATGCAAGTCTTATAGCTATTAATGCTGCCTGGACGCAGTCCGCTGTCGATTTCAAGGCGCCTTATCCAGAACACCAAATCGTCCTTAGTGAGCTCTTCGTATCGTTTATCGATAACTTCAAGACTCCTCAATGCAAAGGCGTATGTTCGCAAGGTCTTGAAAGCCCTTCCATTAGCAGCTAAGTAATCTATGAACCGTTGCGCTGTTTTTCTGCGTGATTGTGCTATTGCTGCAAGTATCGTCTCGAGCTCAAGCGCCTGGCTCATTTTGGTCTGCTGTCGCTGTGCCTTCGGCTGCTGTATTACGATTGTTTCCGGGTAGGTTTTCAAGCTCTTTTTCACCTCCTTTGCGTTATAGTCATAATTGAATGACAGTAAGAGGCTCTATTCTATTTGCTTTCGTAACTCAATAATTGAGATTTCCAAAGAGCGCGCCTGCTCGCCTTTTGCACCTTTTTTAAATTCTTCCAACAAATTAATAGTCGCAAGTACACGTTTTTTATTCTCTTCCCAAGACAACGAGAGTACTTCGACTATAGGCCGACTCTGTTCTTCTCTAAGCGTTCCTTCAGCAACTTGTTTTTCCAAATTCTTTATAATTTTTGCATTACGTAGTGTGTAAACCCTCTCTTTTAAGCCTTCCTTGGTTACTCCACGGTCGAGCAACATTGTCTCCATTGCCTCAGCTATTTCATTAAGGTTATGTGCATCCCCTTCACTTTTAGCAAGGTCATAAAGACATGCTTTACGCCCGTGCTCTTCCTCGACTAACTTTCGTTCAACAATATCAAGAGACCCATATTTCTTTTTGAGCCTTTCTTCAGCTTCTAAATCTGCTGGTGTCGTGTAGATTTTTCTAAGATTTTGTACATGGCTTATTAGGCTGCCCGATATTTTTATTTCTTGGATATTTGATGCTTTCTCAGAGATTTTATAAATATCATCAAGGAGTTCATCGGTGAAAATTTTCATAAGCTGGTCCTCAGGAAGCTTATCACATAGCCAGGCGGTCTCTTTGATGGCATTAACAGCCCTGTATCTGATGCGGTTGTTGTACTGTAAAATCGTATTCTTATTATATTCTTTCGATTTTTCTGAAGAGAGTTCTACATACTCTCGTTCTGAGGGAGGTAATAGTTTGAATTGTTGTTTTTCTGCCGGGGAGTCTTCCATATTACTAAAATAAGTAATTCATAGTATATAAACATTACTTATTTATACTATGACATCATACAGTAATATTATGACAGAGTCAATTCCGCAAAAAAGTAATGACGGCGTTAAGTGGACTAGAAAAGTAAGGCAACTGACTAACGAAAAAATTCTGAACCTTCCAAAGGAACTTGAATTTTTCCAAGTTGGAGTGAAAGTCGTTCTCAATTTTGATGGCGAGAAAATGACAGTTGAGAGGGCGCAATGAACTCAATGCTCTCACACCTCCCGAAAAGTTTTCAGCTCCTCGCATCGTTCGCAGGAAAAACAGAATCCGCCAGCATGGACAAGATGCCAGCGGAGGCAAATGTCAAACAATTACACTTACACTTTCCGAAATGATAAGGTTTTCGCACTCCTCCCGGATGATATACGGCTTCTGCTCATCCATGATGAATTTGTGGAAAAGTATTGCCTGAATTGCCGCTACAAACCAAAACGGCATGACACATGCGGCTGGCGTTGCCAAGCCCAGATAACCAAGGACGCAAGAAAAATTTTATTGATGCGTTGCGGCGATCTTACCGAACTCACTCTGAGAAGCGATGAAGAAATCGCGGAGGCACTGCGGATTCAGGGGGCAAAATGACCGCTGGAGGAGAAGAGTTGAAGAAAGTACCGGAAGCGCAGCAAGCCGTATCGTCACTTATGGCGCGGGGGTTTGTGATTCATCCGCTATCGAAGCCAGATGATACCACCAACTCGCCAGGGAAAAGGCCACTTCTGGAAAAATGGCAGTTTCTGGCTAAGACACCGGGGAATATAGAAGATTATCTTAAAAAAGGGTGCAACATCGGGTTAGTAACTGGTAAAGCAAGCGGAGTTGATGCTTTTGATTTAGATTCTGAGTTATTTGCCGATGAACTGTTCGCAGGTGCCGAGTTCAAAACATTAATAAGCGGGCATCGGGAAGGCAGAGGACATTTGTTTTTCCTGCACGATAATGAATTAGTAAGTGAGAAGCATCACTTTATCGGAATTGAATATTTCGGGAACAATGCAGACGGCGCGGGTGGCAATATTGTTGTCCCACCTTCGGTTCATTATAGCGGCGAGGTCTATAAATGGAAAAATCCCGATATTCCGATTGCGAAATTGTCGGATAAAGTTAAAGAAAACTGGCGAAAGCTTTGCAGACAAGAAAATGAATTGCACGAATATTTCAAGAAATGCCGGCATTGTTTCACAAAAGGTTCAAAGAAATACAGCAAAGACGATCCACGCTCCAAAGGAATATGGGATAGACCTGATAGCATAGCAGTTCATGGAATGGATGGGAGAAGCGCAATAATAGCGATAATGGGTGAGCTTGTGGCGGAAGGTTGCCCGAATGATTTACTCCACATGGCCTGCAAGCGGTTTTTCGGGAAGGATTATACATATAAGGAAACTGAGGAATCGTTGAAGTACATCAAACCTATCCATCCAAAATGCGAAACGTTGCGGAAATATCTAAATGTAGAGTGTGATGGATGCTCGTGGACGCCTAAATCAAAAGAAGAATATGATAAAGCCGCAATCGATTGTACCGCAACCACAGACCTGAGCAATGCAAAGCGGTTTATACAACTTCACCGGCGCAATGTGCGGTATGTGCCTGCATGGAAGTGCTGGGTAATATGGAACGGCAAGCGATGGGTGCAGAAGGACGAAAGGCAGATGGTGCCGTTTATTGCTGAGGTGCTTCAGGCGATACGAGCCACAGCCATGAGGGCGGATGATGATGAATGTCGCAACAAGTTGTATCGACATGCCAGCAAGACAGAAGCTGAGAGCAGAATCATGGCGTGTATCAGATTAGCAGCGAGCCTGCCAGAAATCTGCGCTGAACCTGATGATTTTGACAAAGATAAGTATCTTATCAATTTCCAGAATGGGACGGTTGACCTGAGAACCAAACAGTTGAGAGAGCCCAGGCGTGAGGATATGATAACCCGCATGAGTCCGGTTGAATATAACCACGAAGCTAAATGCCCGTTGTGGTTATCGTTTCTCGATACGATTTTTGTAGGCGACAAGGATATTATCAATTACATACAAAAATTGATGGGGATGGCGTTTACGGGGGACGTTTCGGAAGAAGTATTCCATATTTTTTATGGCACTGGCTCAAACGGCAAGACTACTTTTTTAACCACGATTAATTATATTTTGGGACATGATTATTTTAAAACTATTGCCGTCGAAACTCTGTTAAAACGTGGTCAGAAATCCATCGCAAATGATATTGCACGGCTTTATGGCGCGAGGATTGCCTGGGCGAACGAACCAGAAATCGGCGATCAATTAACCGAAGGCAAGATTAAAAAGCTGGTCAGCAATGAACGCATATTGGGCGAACTCAAATTTAAAGAGCCGTTTGAATTTGACCCCGAATATACCTTGATACTTTCCACGAACCACAAACCCGACATTCGCGGCGTGGATGATGGACTCCGGCGCAGAATCATACTCGTACCCTTCGGCGTCAAAATCATTGAAAAGGATTTGCATTTTGGCGATAAGTTGAAAAGTGAGGCTGAGGGGATAGTTAATTGGATACTTGACGGTTGTTTGAAATGGCAGAAAGAGAAATTAAATCCACCTGAAAAGATTTTAGAAGCTACAGCAGAGTATCATCAGGAAATGGACAGACTTGCAGATTTTTTTAACCTCTATATTATAAAAGACTCGCAGGCTAAGACACCACATATTATATTTTACACTGTGTATAAAACATGGGCGGAAGAAAAGGGGCTTTTGGTCATGTCTGAAAAGGCATTTACCCAGACGATGATTGAGCGAGGATTTGAGAAGATTACCGCGCATTATCCTGATGGCCGGCTTTTCCGTGGGTTCGCATGTGTAACATGTTACACATCCATTTTAACATGTGTAACAGAATTCTTATTAGCTCCCGATAGCGAAAAACAGGACAAAAAGCAAAAATTGTTACACATTATAAGGGAAAACTCAAACCCCCTCCATAGAAGGACTATACAATCTTCGGGGGAATCTGTAACAAGTGTAACATCCATAATAAACGATATGCAGAACCATAATGATATATTTTCTCAATCTGTAACAAGTGTAACAAGTGTAATAGAGATAAAAAACAAGCTGA
>JAWOKW010000060.1:0-8187 GCA_033854095.1 Candidatus Methanoperedens sp.
TTTCTCTCCATATTTTTCACCCGGATGACCCTTGCGTTTTTGAGTTGCAAATTTTTTAGAAGATGCTATACTATATAAACCTGTCGAAGCTGTGTACTTTTTCAAAGAAGAGATTTTTAAGCAAAAAAAGCGAGGAGATGTGGCTGATATGCTCAAATTCGCGGGTATCTGGAAAGACATGACGCAGGATGAGTTAGAAGTATTTTCAGAAATTTTGAAAGAACGTAAAAAATTCAGCGAAGGAAGGACTTTCCTTGAATAGCTATACTCTGGATACTGATATTGTTATCGAGATACTAAAAAACAATGCCATAGCAATAAAAAGGGTGAGCAGTCTTTCCAATGATACTCTTATTTTCATAACAGGTCTAAGAGTTTGTCTGAAAATTAGATATATTATGACATATGGAGAGATTATCAGTATTTTTTACCATCTATCTGAGATAAGTCTCAATGGTGCCCTCTTTCCCTCTCAGCTTCCCTTCTCTTTATCGCCTCTTCGCAGGCTACAAAGCACGATTCGCAGATTGCCTTAGAAATCTCGCGGTGATATGGCTCCTGGAAAATCGGAACTTCCACTTTCACCTCAAAGAGAGGTACATTCTTTGTGCCGCACAGGTCGCATTTCTTAACCCCGTTCAAGGGAATCCTGTTGAGGTTAGCTTCGTGGCATTTCTCAAGACACTCTTCGCTGAGACCCTTCCACGTACCTGTGGGATACGCAGCTTTAACAGCAGGGTCATTCACTTTCACAGGGCACAGCGTGGGTCTTGCTGCACCGCAAAGGTCACAGTCTGCCATAAATATCACACTCCTAACACTGATGCTGCGCTCAGTGCCATATTAATAAATGGTTCAGGATATATGCCTATCCCTATCGTGCCTATTACAGCAAGCACGATGGCTATGACATAGGGCAGAGGTTCTTTTATTTTATCTCCATTTGGAGGAAGCACGTACATGTATTTTATAACGCGTGCATAGTAATAAATCGAAAGCGCGCTATTCAATATGGCAACAATTACGATGAACAGAAGCCAGCTGCTGGTAAGTCTTACCGCTTCTGTCGTGATTGAATAGAATATCACGAACTTTCCGATAAAGCCTGCCGATGGCGGGATGCCTGCAAGGGCTAAAAAGAACACAAAGAGTGAGAAGGCTGTTATCGGAGCGCGTTTTCCAAGTCCTGCGAAATGTTCGATATTATCGATGTTCTTTGTATTCCTGTTATCAGATAAAACCATATATCCCACAACGGCAACTGCAATGAACGCCCCGCCTTTCATCAGGGCATGACCAAGAGCAAGCAGTATACCGCCGCCTATTGACATCTGAGTGGTTACAACGAATGCAAGGGATATGTAGCCTGCCTGTGCTATCGATGAATAAGCCAGCATCCTTTTAATGCTTTTCTGTGAGATAGCCACAATATTGCCGTAGGTCATCGTGATTATTGCAAGGATAGCAAACGTTGTCTGAAGGTCGATGCGTACAGCGACAAGCGCAAGCACAAGGATGCGAAATGCTGCCACGAAACCCATCTTTTTCGAGCCTGCTGCAAGCAGCGCTGAAACAACGCTGGGCGAGCCTTCGTATGTATCAGGCGCCCACATGTGGAATGGAACAAGTGCCATCTTGAAACCAAACCCTGCAACAAGAAATATCAGGGCGACCACATCAAGGCTGACCACTGAATTCGCCTTGAAATACTCAATTATTGCTGGAATATGCGTTGAGCCTGTAATACCGTACACTAACGACATGCCGAACAGCATCAATGCAGACGATAGTGAACCTATTATGAAATATTTTAACGCAGCCTCAAGCGAGGAAGGGTTCTTTTTCTCAAAACCTGCAAGCACATATGTTGACATGCTGGCAAGTTCAAATCCAACGAACAGTGCAACCAGGTCGTTCGCAGATGCTACGACCATCATTCCTACGGTCGCAAAAAGAAGAAGAGCGTAATACTCGTCCTGGTTCCTGTTGTTCTCAAAATACTTTATCGATGCTATCACAGCTAACAGCGATACTATTAAAAATATCAGTTTAAAGATCTGTGATAACGGATCGACCACGACCGTATTGTAGAAAAAGCTCCCACTGCCTTTCGTGAGAGGAATATAGACAAGCGACGCTATAATGCCTGCTGCACTCAGGTAGCCAAGAAGGTTCTTGGATTTATCGCTTATCAAAACACCAAGCAGTACTATAATAAGTGCAAGGAATGTGAGCAGTATCTCAGGCGCAAGTAAAGCATAGCTCATGTTATCACCCCTCTCAGAGAAACAAATTCCAGAAGTTGCTTTGCATTCGTAGTCATCATATCAAGCACAGGGTTGGGGTTGAGCCCAAAGAATATCACAAGAAGTACAAGTATAGCCATTGCAGCAAGCTCATAGCTTGCTCCGTCATGGATATGTCCGAGTTTTTCGTTGTATGTACCAAAGACCGCCCTCTGCATAGACCAGAGATGATACCCTGCTGTGAACACAATGCCAAAAAGCGCAAGTATCACGAACGTGGGGAGCGTGAAATAAGAATTGACAAGTATCAGGAATTCAGCAACAAATCCGCTCATGCCGGGAAGCCCAAGCGATGCAAGGAAGCCTGCAAGCATCAGAAAAGCTAACTTCGGCATATGCTTTGCTATGCCACCAAGGTCTGCGATAATCCTTGTGCCAGCAGAATGCTGGATCACGCCGCATGACATGAAAAGCACGCCTGTGATCAGCCCATGTGAGAACTGCTGGTACATAGCACCGCTTACAGAGAGCGGGATAAGAGCTGCTGCACCAAGGGTGACATAACCCATGTGGCTGATGCTTGAGTATGCCACCATCTTCTTGAGGTCACGCTGGGCAAGGGCAAGGAATGTTCCATAGAGTATGCTCAAAACCCCTATCACACCCATTAAACTGATGAGATCGCCAGGCGAGCCTGAGAATGGAAGGATGGGTAATATCACCCTGAAAAGTCCGTACCCGCCCATCTTGAGCAGTAAAGCCGCAAGTATTACGCTTCCTGCTGTTGGCGCTTCTACATGTGCGTCAGGCAGCCATGTGTGGAAAGGAACAGCAGGCATCTTTACAATGAAACCAAAGA
The DNA here is from genome assembly GCA_033854095.1 of Candidatus Methanoperedens sp. Lineage (GTDB taxonomy): Archaea > Halobacteriota > Methanosarcinia > Methanosarcinales > Methanoperedenaceae > Methanoperedens. The sequence continues at coordinate 3,106 of JAWOKW010000060.1, forward strand.
GGAGCGCAAGAAATATTGCATTTTTTAACATCGGGGACTCAATCACTGAATAGTTCTTAAGAAGTGTTATCATGTCAAAGCTTGGAGTACCTGTGATGCTCAGGGAATTGAAATAGAGCGAGAATATCGCAAGAAGCATCACAAGGCTTGCTACATGCGTGTATATAAAGAACTTTATAGCAGAGTAATCCTTGCGCGGTCCGCCCCAGATGCTAATGAGGAAGTACATGGGTATGAGGACGACCTCCCAGAATATGTAGAACACAAAGAGGTCAAGCGATGTGAAAACGCCAAGCACTCCGACCTGTTCAAGGAGGATCAAGCCGTAGAACCTGTTTGCTTCCTTCGTTTCCCCCCATGCAAATATGACCGTAAGTGGGATGATTATATTCGACAGCAGCACAAGTGGCAGTCCTATACCATCGATTCCGAATTTCAAGCTTATTCCGAGACTGCTTATCCATGGATAGGATTCAAAGAACTGGTTTGTCAGGATATTGCTGTCAAGCTGTGAATTAAATCGCGAGAACAGTATCAGCGATATGATAAGCGACATCACTGAGGTAAGAAGCGCTATTGAACGCGCCTGCTCCCTTGTCCTTGTAAGGAATGTTATAATAGCTCCTATCAAAGGGATTGCAATCATTAGTGAAATTAAAGCAGACATTTACAGTCCTCCCGTTTTAAGTAAAAAATATAGCATCAATAAACCTATTCCAAGCAGCGTGATATAGGCATAGTTCTGGACAACACCTGTCTGTAATTTTTTGATGAGGTCGCCTATCCTGATCAATGAACTGCTGATGATTTTATCGATCACAAGCCCATCGATTATCTTCCTGTCTATGAACTCGCCTATCCGTGCAACAACGTTGTGGGTCAGTTTTACACCTATTACATCAGCGGCTAATTTTGGCTCATAGTACCTGTTAGACAATAGTTTGTACACAGGATTACTGGATGATACTAACCTGCTCATATCGAGCCTGCGTTTATAATAAATATAATACGATATCAGAAGACCCAGCACGCCAGCGATCACAGGCATGAATACAATGAGAATCGGAATAATCGGTTTTTCAGCCTCATGAATTGCTATTTCCACGTTCATGAGTTCAAAATTTTTCTCAAGATAACCATAGAACCCTGCCTGCGAATAGCCAAAGAGCAGAGCAAATACGGCAAGAATCATCAACGGGCGCGTCATCACATTTGGCGACTCATGCGCATGCCTCTCTGAGCGCGGCTTTCCTGTAAAGGTCATGAACCACAGCCTGAATATATAAATCGAAGTAAGAAGCGCTGCAAGGATCGCAAAGCCATAAAAAATCCAGCCCCATCCGCCTGTTTTTTCTCCAAATTCAAATGTCCCTTCAATGATAGCATCTTTGCTGAAGAAACCAGCCGTACCTATATTGAATGGCACTCCAAGGTCTATCAGAGGGATACCGATACCCGCAAGTGCAAGTGCAGCTATCAGCATTGTGGTCGCTGTGATCTTCATCTTGTTGAACAGCCCTCCCATCTCACGGATATCGTTCGTACCCATAGCATGAATCACACTGCCTGCACACAGGAACATGAGCGCCTTGAAAAAGGCATGGCTTATGAGATGGAACATGGATATACCCACTGCCTGTGCTCCCACGACAGCACCTGCTGTGCCGAGTGCGAGCATCATATATCCAAGTTGACTCACGGTCGAATATGCAAGCACTCTTTTGATATCGTTCATCACAAGTCCCATCGTGGCAGCGAACAGTGCAGTGAACCCGCCTATGACAGCCACGACAAGAAGCGAATCTGGAACGCCTGGCATCATGGTTTCAGGGGTAGCCGCGAACATCGGAAACGTCCTGGCTACAAGATAAACCCCTGCTGTGACCATCGTAGCTGCATGAATCAATGCAGATACCGTTGTCGGACCTTCCATTGCATCAGGAAGCCAGCCGTGAAGCGGGAACTGACCGCTTTTGCCCACAGCGCCGCCAAAAAACAGTAGCGTGATAAGCGTTAATTGTGTTGGGTCTATTAATTTTGCTGCCTCGAACATTGATTTGAACTGAAGGATGAAACTGCCGGATTCAATGCTGAACGCATGACTTGCAAGGATATTGCTAATATTCACATAGAGCAGCACAATCCCTGCAAGGAACAGCACATCTCCCACCCTGGTAACAAGAAAAGCCTTTTTTGCAGCCGCTGCTGCTGTCGGCTTATGGTACCAGAACCCAATGAGAAGATAGGAGCAAAGCCCTACGATTTCCCATGCAATGAAGAACTGAAGGATATTATCAGATAATACCACAGCAAGCATCGCTGCTGTGAAAAGCGATGTTTCTGCAAAATAACGCGGTTTTGCAGGGTCATGCGCCATATACCCGACCGCATAAATATGGATAAGCAGGCTCACAAATGATACCATCAGAAGCATTACAACAGCAAGCGGGTCAATCAGTATGCCAAGGTTCATACCTGCAAACCAGGGCCATGACTGATGGACTGCTTTATCAGGATATATCTCAAATAAAATCCCAAGCGAGATTACGAACGAGGCTGCGATTGCAGCTATAGGGATCAAAGCGCCGCCTGAGTAAAGTTTCTTACCAAGGAAAAGCGTGAGCACAAACCCTATTATGGGTAACAGTACAATCAATGCTGCATAATCACTGAACATTTTACCACCTCAGAATATTGATATTATCAAGATTGATAGTATCGCGCACCCTGAATAGCGCAACCAATATCGCAAACCCTATGGCTGCTTCTGCTGCTGCTATTGCTATTGAAAATAGCGCGAACACCTGCCCTGCTGCATTGCCGTTGAAACTCGAAAATGCAACAAGGTTAAGGTTTGCAGCATTGAGCATGATTTCTATGCACATCAGGATCTTGATTCCGCTTCTCTGAGTGACTATTCCATAAGCCCCTATTGTAAAAATGGTGGATGCCACCAAAATATACATATAAAGTGACATGTTATACCTCCTTTTTTGCTATATACAGAGCGCCTATCAATGCTGCAAGGAGAAGCAGCGAAAGCAGTTCAAACGAAAAAATAAAGTCGCTGAATATCCCGTCCTTCATTCCTGGTCCGCCTGCGATACTCGTTACGTTGATAGGATTTATTTCCTCTTTTACTGCAAGCTCACTGTAGCTATAATCGATTGCTACGAATAACACTGCGAATATAAGTATCGCGGTCAGAAGCGCAATCAGTAGATTAAAGGTATTTTTCATTTATTCTTCCTCTCCCTTTTTAGTTAACATGATTGTGAACAATATGAGCGTTACAACAGCTCCAACATAGACAAGCACCTGTATCCATGCGATGAACTCTGCTTCCAGAAGAATGAAAAGCCCGGCTGTGCCTATCAATGTTCCTGCTAAAAACACAGCGCTGTGAACTAATTTTCTCGATTGTACCACCATGATCGATGAAATAATGGTTAATATTGAAATAAGCAAAAATGCAATGTCTATCATTGGTTCGCCTCTTTTTTGAATAATATCCTTTCAGGGCTGTAGATCAGACGTTCCCTGCTGTAATCAGCAAGTTCGTAATTCTCTGTCATTTTAATGGCGTTCATTGGACATGCATCAACGCAGAGCCCGCAGAACATGCACAATCCGAGATTGAACTGCGGAAACCATCTGTTCTTATACTTGACTATCTGGATTGTTGAGTTCGGGCAGCTCACTTCGCATATCCCGCAGCCGATGCAGGCATCCTCATCAACAGCATGCCTTCCCCTGAACCTTGGGGCTACCTTCATCTTCTCATAAGGATATTGAACTGTTACTGTCGGTCTATCTCCAACATGTAAAATATGTTTTAAAGTTACAATGAGCCCTTTTATTATGCCTGTCATTGTCCAGTTCTTGCTTATCCAGCCCATCACATCACCCCGGCAGCTACAAGGAAACCAGCAAATAACATGTTCAATAAAGCTAAAGGCACCATGATCTTCCATCCAAGGTTAAGCAGTTGGTCTATCCTCACCCTTGGAACTGTAGCCCTGAGCCACATTGCAAAGAAGATCACTGCGTATGTTTTGATCAAAAATATTATAAGCGACGTTAGCTGGACTGGAATAAAGGGCAGCACTGGACCTTCCCAGCCGCCAAGGAAGAGCATGACCATGATTCCTGAGACAGCGAATAAGTGTGTGTATTCTGCAAGGAAAAACATAGCGAATTTCATTCCGCTGTATTCTGTGAAGAATCCTGCTACAAGCTCTGATTCTGATTCCTGGAAATCAAATGGTATGCGTCCCATTTCAGCGATTGAAGCGATAAGGAACAGAATAAACCCAAGCGGCAGTACAAATATGAACCATCTGGGTATAATCCCGAACCACGTTCCTCCCTGAGCCTCTACTATATCAACCGTGCTCAGCGAACCTGCGAACATGACCACTGCAATAGCAGCAAGAGCAAGTGGTATGGTATAACTGATATCCTGGGCAACTGCTCTCATCGCGCCCATCAAGGAGTATTTGTTATTCGAAGCCCATCCAGCAAGCAGGATAGCCACGGGGGAAATGGCTGAAATCGCTATTATATAAAGCAGACCGACCCTCAAATCAGATATAATAAGCGAATCGCCAAACGGAAGAGGGATGAATACAAGGATCGCAGGCACGAAGACGATGAAAGGCGCAAGCGTGAATATCCATCTATCAGCTTTCACAGGTATGATATCTTCTTTCCCAATGAGCTTAACCCCATCCATAACAGGCTGGAGAAGACCCCTTGGACCTGTGACCATGGGTCCGTATCTTGACTGGACCATGGCAAGCATTTTGCGCTCCATCCATGTCAGGAACATCACAGTAACAAGGACAAACGCAAGCAGAACCACGATCTCCACAAACATGATTATGAGCTTCAACACATCATCCAGTCCAAATTCTTGGAATTTACTGTATATCTGATCATAAACTCCGACTGATGTTAAAATATTTACTATAAGTTCATAAGCATTTGTCATATTATCACCTGCTCCCTATCACCTGTCCACATCGCCAAGAACCACATCGATCGTTCCAAAAGCTGCTATTAGATCAGGAATTTTAAGTC
>JAWOKW010000061.1:0-3753 GCA_033854095.1 Candidatus Methanoperedens sp.
AAAATGAATTTTTCACATACCCGGATAAAATAAAACCAGATTTTATAGAAACCGATGATCTGGTTTTCAGAGATGGCAGAACAGTTTCAACCGAAGAAATCTGGCATTTCATGACAGAAGATGGGCCGAAAAGATTTCCACATGCTTTTAGCATAAGTCAGTATTACACAGGCAGGCTGTCAAGTGATACAGAATTTCTAAGCAGTATAAAAAGAATCTACCTTTATCTGACGGCTAAAGATCGGCTTTTAGATGCTCACAAAAAAGGTGTGCCAGTAGTTCTTGTACAGGGAGGTCAAAACATGGATCCATACTATGCTGCTGGAAGTATTCCTCTCAGACCAGGATTCGTGATGCAACAAGCGCGGAACACCGAAGAAGGTTTAAACTTGAGAAACACGGAATTAAAAGGTCAATCTATTCTGGAAACAGGCAGAAGAAAGATTTCTATTGAAGCATGCAACCAGATAAGCGCACACTCAGCAGCCCAGGAAGGAATAGTGCCTATTGACCTTATCGCACCGTATTTATGCTTGCGCTGTTCTGATATGGCATATCTTGTCGAGAGCCACAGGAATGGGAAAAAAGATATCCCAAGATATCTTGTTGATTACCCCGTAAATCATCAGAATGAAAAGGAATGGGCAGTAGAGTATTTAGCAAAGATGCTCCGCGCCCTTACTCAAAAAATAGGAAAGCTTGCAGGTAAGGAAGTATCTGATGGTGCACTTGCTGAGGAAATAAAGTTTCTAAATACCGGACGCAAATTGGCACGAGATTATAATGAATTGTGGCTGTCCGCAAAGACCCCGCCTACAAATAGCACGGATCATAGAAGCCTGGTCGGTCTTGGGCAAGATTATAGTGGGGATGAAGTGGCAGCAATACAGATTCTTAAAGAAGCATATGATGAGACAAAAGAACGAATCAAAAAATCAGTCAAAGGGGTAGGCGTTGTCGATGATCCTGTCAGGATTTTCATATGCGGCTCATGTGTTGGTCCCAATCCCAATCATGTCGATAAGGCAGGCGGTATTGTAGTCGGACGAGATGATGGATGGAGCATAGTAAATTCCGATGTGAAAGAGGAAGGAGATCCATATGAAAATTTGTCAAAAGCTATTTTGTCTTTCCCCTATGAACTGCCAACCGAGGAGAGAGGTGCGTGGACTGCAAAGCAGGCAAAGGATTCAAGGGCAGATGGCTTAATATTCATGTATAACTGGGGATGCAATTATCAGACAGCGGTTGGAAGAATGGTTGCTGACATTGTTAAAGAAGATACGGGTATACCCAGCATAAACATAGATGTCAGTGAATTGGGAAGAATGGAAGTCCATGAGCAGTCTGAGAATAGGGTTGAAGCATTCATAGAGATGTTAGCAAAATAAGTGACAAAATGAATAATAATATAAAGATTTTAGCTATCGCCATCACCGTGATGGCGATAATTGGAACAGGATGCCTTCAAGGAAAACAAGAACTAACCAAGGAAACAACACCCAAGGAAGAAATAGTTACCATAAGAGAACTCGATTCGACAACTCCAACAGAATTTGAACTTGCAAAAAAATTGACAGGCAGGGATCTTCTTGAAGAGGAAGGTGTAAAGCATGAGCTAATCACTGCTGTAAAGAGTACGGGTGGAACACAAGCTCTTCAGGCTCTTTTGGCTAACAATATAGATGTGGCAGGTTCATCTTTCACAGCGTGGATTAATGTAATCGCCAAAGGTGGGAAAATGAAAGCATTATTTGTCAGGAAACGTGAAACCAAAGATAATGTTCGCCCTGGCGGTCTTCTAGTTCTAAATGATAGTGATATTTACACCATCAATGACCTCAAAGGCAAAAAAATTGCGGTCAATGTTCTTGGGGCTGAATCGGATTATATCATAAGGCAATACCTCAAGCAAAATGGGCTTTCCATAAATGACGTACAATTGGTTGTAGTTCCTTCAGAAAATCAAGAGCAGGCTTTAAGGAGTAAACAGGTCGATGGAGCAGTATGGACTTCCAGTGGCGGCGTTCAATTCGATATGGCAGTTGACAATGGTGGAGTGAGATCAATACCTGGCACCAGGACCTATGATGTAAGAGAAAAATTTGGTATAACTTCATATTCGATTTATGCTATCGGCTTTAGAGACGATTTCATACAAAAATATCCAGAAACCGTTAAAAAATACGTCAGGGCATCTCTGACTGCTTTGCATATAGTGGCGGAAGAATATCAAAAGAATCCCGAGTCCGTTAAAAAAGCTTACGCTGATATCGCTGAAGCGAAAGGCGGTAATCCCAAGTTAGCCAAGTACTATACGCCGAGCGGTTCTATAGAATATCCATTCATTACAGACGAGGATGTTCAGTGGTGGATTGATCGATATGTCGAAGATGGGATCCTGAAACCAGGACAGGTCAAGCCTTCTGATGTGTATACAAATGAATTTAATCCATTATATAAATAATATTTGAAAAATAGGAGATAAATTATGACAAACAATGGAATTTTCAGATACCCTGAAGAAATAAAATCCCAGTTCATCGAAACCAGTGACATGGTATTCAGTGACGGACGGCATGTCTCGGCTGCTGAAATATGGAACTTTATGACAAAGGAAGCCCCTTCGAGATTTCCATACGCCTTTGATACAAGTGTTTACTTTAGAGGCATTTCAAGCGATGTAAACTTATTCAGCGGCATCAAGCGCAACTATCTTTCTCTAACTCTAAAGGATAGATTGCTGGATGCACATAAAAAAGGTGCTCCCGCAGTATTTATACAGGGTGGGCAGACAGTTGAGCCATACTACGCAGCAGGCGGTATACCAGTCAGACCTGGGGTTGTTTCTGGTTGGGCTCGTAACCAGGTAGAAGGACTGAATACAAGACAATCGAACCAAAGAGGGCTGTCGATTTTAGAAACAGGCAGGAGAGCTATAACAATTGACTCCTGTGGTCAGATAGCTGCTCATGCTGCACTGGCTGAAAATTTAGTACCTATAGATTTAGTTGCTCCATATCTCTGCCTTCGCTGTTCTGATATGGCATACCTTGTGGAATCACATCGTCAAGAAAAAAATAACAAAAGAAATACACCACTCCACCTTGTGGATTTTCCAGTTGGTCAGCAGGGTGAATGGAGAAAAGAGTATCTTGCAAAAGAACTGCAAAACCTGACAGGCAGGATCAGCAGGCTTTCCAATAAAAAGGTCACTGATGAAATATTAAGAGAAGAGATTAAACGTGAAAATAAAGCCCGTAAACTGCTGCGGGAAGTCTATGAACTGAGATGGTCGGCTAAAGTGCCTCCTACCAACAGCGTCGATCATAGCAGCGTCATATCAATTGGTGTTGACGGCTGCGGCGATTTCACTGCTGCGACCAACGTGCTGGAAGAAACCCGCAATGAGATAAAAGAGCGGGTCAAACATGGTACAAAAGGCGATGGTCTATCTGATGAGCCAGTAAGGCTCTGGGTATGCGGTTCATGTGTCGGACCGCGGGCAAACCGTGTTGATCAGGCAGGCGGCGTTATAGTAGGCAAGGATGACTGGTGGAGTGAAGCTTCGACAGATGTAGAGGAAACAGGTGACCCTTATGAAAGCCTTGCAGAGGCGATATTATCATTCCCATACGAGCTGCCCACTGAAGAAAGAGCTGAATGGACTGCTGAGCAGGTGAGAAAATCAAAGGCTGACGGCGCTATATTCTATTTTGCATGGGGATGTAATTATCAATCCAGTGTAGCCAG
>JAWOKW010000062.1:0-14933 GCA_033854095.1 Candidatus Methanoperedens sp.
CCAGTCACCAGTGCTACCTCAACTCGGCATAACGGCTTCTACAACAACAGTAACAGTCGGAACACCTACTGGTGTATTATTTACTGTAACAAATGGCAGTTTACCAGTTGATAACGCAACAGTAACATTAAGTGGAAGTGTTTCGGCTCTCCCTGGCACAACAAATGCAAGTGGACAAGTAATCATAAGTGTGAATGCAACCGGTCCAGGAACAATAACAGCAACAGCCAATGCAACAGGATTTACAGACGGTACAACACACATAGCAGCCCAGTCACCAGTGCTACCTCAACTCGGCATAACGGCTTCTACAACAACAGTAACAGTCGGAACACCTACTGGTGTATTATTTACTGTAACAAATGGCAGTTTACCAGTTGATAATGCGACAGTAACATTAAGTGGAAGTGTTTCATCAATCACTGGTACGACAAACGCCAGCGGGCAAGTAATCATAAGCGTGAATGCAACCGGTCCAGGAAATATAACAGCAACAGCGAATAAGACCGGATTTACGGATGGTATAATCAAAATAACCGCACAATCGACACCGCCAGGAATCACAAACTGGAACAATAGCAAGACAAATGATAACTCCACAAACATCGCGGTAAACGTATCTGAAATGGTTATTTTCAATGCCACTTCAAACCAGACAATTGATACTTGGTCGTGGTACGTTAATAATATCCCCAACCAGAGCAATAACTCCAATAGCTTCAGCTATATATTCAATACTGCTGGCAGCTATTCAGTTAATGTGAATGCAACTAATAATAGTAACGGGACTTCCAATAGTGTGATATGGACAGTTACAGTTAATGACATAACTCCACCTTCAAATATTACGGGCTTGACCAATACCTCTGGCTATACATGGATAAACTGGAGCTGGACAAATAACGATACAAATCTTGGGTGGGTGAATGTTTACCTAGACAGTATTGCACAACAGAATGTTTCTGCTCCAACGAATTATTACAATGCAACAGGTTTAAGCTACAAAACAAGACATACAATATCTTTAATACCAGTATCTAAATCTGGAATCAGTGGAAACTGGAAGAACGATTCAGCAAACACAACCGCTCCTCCCCCAGCTATCTTAAATCCTTCTCCTAACTTATCAATATCGACCATAGTAGGCGCCCCAGTTAATTTCTCTGTATCCTTTGACCAGGTTATTGATACTGTTAACTGGTATATCAACGGCACATCTGTCACCGCCAGCGCCAGCAATACGACCAGTACTATGTTTTCGTATTATCTGAACACTACATCATCTGTAGGCACTTGGAACGTTACAGTTATAGGAACTAACAACACAAATGGAAGCACACCGTATCAATGGAACTGGACCGTCCACTCCCTGACATACTACACGGGCAACCGCGTCTGGGACGCAAGCAAGGACATGAGCACGACTTATTCATGGACTCCAGCCAGCTTTTCTGGCTTTTATTACAATCTTGATGATGACATAGGCACTGAGAATCTTACGATTTCGAACATCGATTGGAACTTAGATGCTGGTGATATTACCTATTCCACATCTCCTGTCGATGTCACATTCGCTCATTCAGATTTTGGCTCATATCAGGTGGTCGGGTTCATGGCAGATAAGTATTTTGCAGGCTACACAGCAAATACAACTATTACAGGTGGAACAGAAACCGTTGGGACGAAAAGCGCGCTTGCATCAGGGCAGCTCCATAAAGTGTTGATGGATAATGACGATAAGACCACGGTTTCAGAGGGCGGGACACTGACCTTGCAGGAAGGCTATGTTTTGAAAGTGAAAGCTGTCGATGTTGGTGCAGGCACAGGACAGATATGGCTTGTCCTGCTAAAGGATGGGAATGAGGTAGACCCGGGCACTACATTAGCAGGCGGTCAGACATATGTTTATAAACCAAGCAAGGTCGGAACTGTGAGTGACCTTCCGCTCATATTTGTTCATTTTGATTCTGTCTTCAGGGGACGAGAGATAAACGCAGCCTTTATTAAAGGCGTATTCCAGATTTCAGGGACTCCCACTTCTGTAAAGAGCGGTGATACATTCGATACGATGGAAGTTACAAGTGTTGGCGCGAATCAAATCACTATGGATAATAAAGATGCGGTTTCTCTTTCTGCTGGAGATACAAAGACAATAATGGGCAACCTGAAGATTATGGTAGCAGACAACAGCAGCGTTCTTCGCTTTGGTCTGACCACGGATATACCAACAGGAAACTACGAAGTAAGAGGAACGGTTTATCCCGCAACTAGCGAATGGACTCCGATGAATTTTGGTATGAACTTTGGCGGCACAAGCGTAGGTTTTTACTATGATATGGATGGGGGTATCGGAACCGAGGATCTCAAGATAAACGGCAATCTCACGGGGGCGCAGATACCAGCAGGCGCTTTAATATATTCCACTTCTGCTCAGGACGTTGGTTTCAAACATGCAGATTTTGGCTCATATCAGGTGGTCGGGTTCATGGCAGATAAGTACTTTGCAGGTTACACCTCAGGAACGACCATTACAGGCGGAACAGAAACCGTTGGGACGAAAAGCGCACTTGCTTCAGGGCAGCTCCATAAAGTGCTGCTCGATGACGATGATAAGCGCACGGTATCTGAGGGCGGAACATTGACCTTGCAGGAAGGTTATGTGCTGAAAGTAAAGGCTGTTGATGTTGGCGCAGGCACAGGACAGATATGGCTTGTCCTGTTAAAAGATGGGAATGAGGTAGACCCTGGCACCACGTTAGCAGGAGGAGAGACCTATGTTTATAAGCCGAGCAAGGTCGGAACTGTGAGTGAACTTCCGCTCATATTTGTGCATTTTGATTCTGTCTTCAGGGGAAGAGAGATAAACGCAGCCTTTATTAGAGGCGTGTTCCAGATTTCAGGGACTCCTCTCTCTGTAAAGAGCGGCGATAGATTCGATACTATGGAAGTTACAAGTATTAATTCAAATCAAATCACCATGGATAATAAAGATGCAATCAGCCTTTCCCCTGCAAGCACAAGCGATGTCATGGGCAATATCTCGTTCAGGATTGCGGACAACAACACGCTGAGATTCTATCCTTTTGTCATGGTAACGCCTGAAATGAGGGCAAATCAGCTTGTTGTAGATGCACCCAGCAAAGCCAATGCGGGCGATACTATAAATATAGCGGTTACAGCAGGCGGTAGTGCTGTTGATGGGGCCTCCATAAGCATCGACCCTGGTATTGGGCAGTTAGACAATACTACAGACAGCACCGGGGTTCTTAACTACACGCTGCCAGAAACACTGAAAGGCACGTACAACATAACAGCGAGCAAACTTGGCTACGATAATGATGTCAAAAGCATCGATGTAGCTGCGTACATTGAATACAGGCTGAGCATAGATGCACCTGCCACAGCATACCAGTTCGATACTATACCCATAACGGTCACATACAACGGTACGGCTGTCAGCGGTGCGACCGTGCAGTTCGACAACACGACAATCGGTAATACGGATATCAACGGCACGTTGAACTACACAGTGCAATCAAGCGGCACTCATAACATAACAGCCTCGAAAGACACATATATCCCTGCTGTCAGGGATATCGAGATAAAGGTGCCATTCTCTGACTATAAAGCCCTTGATATCAACATCACGCCCAGTGTAGCCTCTAATAACCAGCAGATTACAATAATGTCAAACATTACAAACGCAGGCAATAAAGCAGATAACCTTTCTGTTGACCTTATTATTAACAGTACTACTGTAGATACACAGCCATTGGCTCTCGCTGCTGGTGAGACAAAGACCATCAATTTCACGCGAAATGCTAAGAGGTTGATTTCACAAAACAAGGACACGCCTGTAGGGAATTATACCATTGAAATACTCGGACAGAAAGGCTCTTTGCAGATTAAAGAACAGCCTGTGAATTACCTTTTGATAGGGGTAATAGCCACACTTATAGCGATGGGCATAATCTATGTGTTTACTACAAAAAGCAAATTTGGCGATACAATAAAAAGTAAGCTCAGCAGTATAGGGAAGAAAAAAATGTAGATTATCCAGAGGTTTGCTTGGATTTTTCTAAAACTTTAATATTTTTTATTTCAGTAAAAGGATAGTTACCTGTTTCATCCTTTTCTGCTGACTTGACCATGTCCCATATAGTCAGCAGCGCAGTACTCACTCCATGCAGCGCCTCCATCTCAACCCCTGTTTTCCCCATTGAACTGACTTCTACTATAACTTTTATGACCTCATCACCTGCATCAAATCTGACATCAATGCCTGTTATTGGGATGTTATGGCACATTGGTATTACAAAAGCAGTACGTTTAACTGCCATAACAGCGGCTATACGGGCGGTCTCAAGAACTTCTCCTTTCTCGATTTGCCTGTTTTTTATCAGGAGAAGGGTTTGCGGCTTTAATTGTATCTCGCCGACAGCAACGGCTCGTCTTGAAACATCGGGTTTATCACTGATATCCACCATTTTTGCCCTCCCATCCTGGATATGTGAAAATATTTCTTTCACGTTTTCATCACCTCTGTAATAAAATCAATGACATCTGTGGCTAAAAGTCCATACCCGAACTTCAAAAAAGCCATATCGCCTGCCGCACCATTGATAAATGCAGCAGCACACGCTGCTTCAAAAGCCTCATGCTTTGCAAAAAGCGCACCTGTCAAACCTGCAAGAACATCCCCTGTGCCACCCACTGTCATACCTGCGTTCCCTGTTCTATTGGCACGAACCTCAATGCCATCCGAGATTACGTCGATAGCACCTTTTAACAGCACCACGACCTGGTTTTCCTGCGCAAAATTCCTGATAAAGCCGAGCTTTTCTTGTTCGTCCGCTGGTACATCAATACCCGATAATCTTTTCATTTCGCCTGCGTGCGGGGTAACGATAATGTTCTTATGGAGCGCGGGAAGCACAAATGCACCGAGCGCATCTGCATCGAGCACTGCTTTTTTGCACAGCGGGACTATTTTTTCTATGGCTGAACTGCTCTCAATCCCAAGACCCATACCCATGACAACGACATCATGTTTTTTAATAAGCTCTGAAATAGCAGGAATATCGGCTTCAATTAATCGATCGCTTGAAAGCGCACGAACAATAAGGTTTGGAGAGAACGAAGCGATAATATCAGAAACGTTCTTCGGCGCTGCAACCGTGACGATATCTGCTCCAGCGCGCAGTGCTCCAAGTGCGCACAGAGCAGGTGCGCCTGAATATGCTCCGCCTCCGATAACTAAAACCCGTCCAGCATCGCCTTTATGGCTTGAAGATGCTCTTTTCAAAAAAGGTCTGATATCGCCAGGACCAACAAAAAACTCAGCCTCTTTTGGAATACCTATACAGGCAACCTCGACTTCGCCCGTATATTTTTGTGCCCCCGGCATACCAACCTTTGTCCTGTGGAATGTCACGGTCAGATCAGCATGAACACATTTCTCAAACTCGCATCCATCAGGGTCAAAACCTGATGGTACGTCCACAGAGACCACAAAAGCATCTGATTCGTTAATGAGATCTATGGCTGTTGATTCTGGCTCATGTATTTTTCCATGGACCCCTGTTCCAAAGATCCCATCTATTATTATATCCGCATTTTTTATAAGAGCGCGGTCAAATTCTGTTGAATCTGTGACCTGGCTCAATGAGATTAAGGTCTTCTCAAGCGCATTCCAGTTATGCCGTGCTTCCTGCGTTCTTATGTCTTCCTTTCGCCCGATAAGCATCACCCTTATGTCGTACCCGCACAGGTGGCGCGCAGCAACGAAGGCATCTCCACCATTGTTCCCTCTGCCTGCCATGAGGACAATCATTCCGCTTTTAAATCTCTTTTTAACAGTATTGGCAACAGCAGCGCCCGCGTTCTCCATAAGCTGGAGGCTTTTTACTCCGAGATATTCACAGTTAGCGTCTATTGCTGCCATGCGAGATGAGGTGACAGCTTCCATAGTATGATAATCTACCTCTAAACGTTTAATTATTGTCCTCAGGATAGATTTATGTACAATTAAATGTATGACCATAACCATGCTTATGCTTTATTTGAGATATTTTTTGGATTTGATGCAGGATGTAGAATTTGTGAAATGATACCCCTAAAAATCCAGCACCTGAGGCGTGCAAGAGTTATAGCGGATTACCAGTTCGGAAAAGGCGCAGGTGAGGTACTTTTCCCTGATAGCGTCGTTTTCCAGTTCTCCACAACAGGGAGGATAAGACAGATACTGCTCGGCAGGGAAAGACTTGCAACCCTCAGGGCAAGGGACGGTTTGTTCACCCTGAGCACAAAAGGGGCGAGAGCACTTCACGGGTCTATTCCTGGATTGAGAGTTGTGGTCAACAGCGATGCTGCACCTTTTGCCGCAAAAGGCAAGACGGTTTTTGCGAAACATGTAATAGATGCTGCGCCTGAAATCAGAGCAGGTCAGGAGGTTCTTGTTGTAGATGAAAATGATGCACTTCTTGCAACAGGAAAAGCTATGCTTTCTGCTCTTGAGATGCTCTCATTTAAAAAAGGTATGGCTGTGGATGTAAGGGTCGGAATCGAGACTGATGATAGTTTGAGTGGTGATATTTGATCTATCGAAATCAATTTTTGGAATTCAGATTTTTTATCGGGATCGTAAAATGAAATGTTGAGCCTTTTCCAACTTCCGATTCCACCCACATCCTTCCCCCATGGCGCTCCACGATTTTCTTGCACATCGCCAGACCGATGCCAGTTCCGGGATATTTCGTTCTGTTGTAGAGGCGATGGAACATAATGAATATACGCTCAAAGTACTGCGGTTCGATGCCGATGCCGTTATCACTTACTGAAAATTCCCATTCAGATCCTTTTTTCTCTGCTGACACATGAATCCTGGGAGAATCCTTACCGCGGAATTTGATTGCATTATCGATAAGGTTCTGGAATAACTGCGCAAACTGTGATTTATCAACCAGAATGCTTGAAGGCATTGTATCGCATGTGATCCCGGCTTTGTTCTCCATAATAACATCTTTCAAATTTGATAGTGCGCGTTCAAGAACTGCTGTGAAGTCGGTAGACTCGAAAACCTGCTTATTCAGGCTAGAAAATATTAACAGGTCGGTTATCATTTTTGACATGCGCTGTGCGCCTTCTGCTGCGTAGTTAATGATTTCATCCGCATCAGGGTCAAGTTTTCCCTTATAACGCTTCTCAAGCATTTGCACATAACATGAAACCATGCGCAATGGCTCCTGCAGGTCGTGTGCTGACATATGGGTGAATTGTTCAAGTTCTGCATTGGATTGTGTGAGTTCTTTCAGCGTTTCCTTCAGCTTTTCCTCAGCCAGCTTGCGCTTGGTTATATCTCGCGCGATTCCAAGGACTGCTGCCACTTCACCTGTTTCACTTTTCAGCGGGATAAGAAATGCATCCTGCCATACTTCCCTGCCATACAAATTTATTTTGTTCTCATCATGGATCGACTGACCTGTTTCAAAGACTCTCATCAGGTTCTGTTTATACCCTTCAGCTATATCGGGCGGGAACAAATTCCATAGCAGCTTTCCGATTATTTCCTGAGGTAAAATCCGAAGAATGTTTTTTGCTATGAAATCGTTAACATATTCAAAACTAAAATTCCGATTAATAATAAAAATGGCATCCTGTGCCGCTTCAGCCAATGTCCTGTACTTCTCTTCACTCCTTCTCAGTGCCTCTTCTGTCTTCTCGCGATCTAGGAGATTGTTAAGCAGATGTTTTACCATCAGAGATGTCCTTTCAGGTTTGAAAAACTCATCAGGAGGAATATAATAAAAATTTCTGCAAACTATATTGCGGAAAATAACAAGTGGATGGGTTCGAATTATATTCATTATAACTTCAGCGCTGAACTTTGTGATATTATATTGACAGATTGCCACAACATCATTTTCCGGGAAAAAGTAGTTGAGTTTAGATTCGTATTCAGCCAACCTGTCACTGCCAGGATCGCCTCCGAGCGCCCATGTCATTTCCCCTGTCACTCTGAGCGCAGAAAATCCTTCTGTTTTTGCCGAATCGGCTGCTTCTTTCAGGAACCGCATCATTACTTCAGGATTGAAATATCCCTTCTGGAGATATGTTTCCTGCTTTCCTGTGATGACAAATGCGCCTTTTTTGATTGCGGAATCTATCTCAATTCCCGCGGCGTGCATGGCATCCAGCACAGTAGCGGTTGTGTTCTCATCAACGATGTAAACGCATTTTTCCCCGCGCGAAAGTCCGACGCGAATAAAAGGTATGATGGTGGCGAACTGCTCCTGCTGCGTTTCATAGATGAGACAGAGATGACTGTGCACGGAAAGCTGCTCTATAGATTTAATAAGCCTGAAACTATTATTATCTGGTCTAATAATACTTACGCCCCCGGATTATCTTGCCTTCATATTCTGTTTTACTCTCCGCAATTATATCAGCAATCAGTTATAAATTATCTTCATACACCTGACCCAGCTCTCATTTAAATAGATTATATACACCCATATTTAAATTTTATCTCAGGGAAAAGTTTTATCCCGCATTAATTCCATAAATGAGTAGCATCTCAAAAATGGGAGAACTGAGGACCATGGACATACTTCCTTTGAAAAAACTTGCGCTTCTCGGAGCACATAAAAAGCCTGTGCAGTTATCTTCGATAGAATTTTCATCACACATAGAGTCAAGTCCGCAAACAGCAGCAAGAACGCTCAAGAATCTTGAGGATGAAAGGCTCATATCCAGGCAGATTCTGCATGATGGGCAGTTGATTTCTATTACAAAAAATGGCATTGCAGCGCTTCAAAAAGAATTAAATGATTACAATGAGATATTCTGCGATAACGGAGATAAGAAATTTTTAAGCGGAAAGGTGATTACAGGACTGGGTGAAGGACAGTACTATATCTCTCTTGACGGATATAGGAAGCAGTTCCACGAAAAACTCGGATTTGATCCATATCCTGGCACATTGAATATAAAACTTGATGCTGTGAGCATTGAGACCAGAAAAAGGGTCAGCAGCGATATCAGGATATCAGGATTTACAGACAGGAACAGGACCTTCGGGTCTGGTTCATGCTTTAATGTTGCAATCTCAGATCTCATAGGTGCAGTGATAGTCCCTGAGCGCACACATTACCCTGAAGATATAATCGAGATAATCGCACCTGTAAAACTCAGGGATTATTTGAATGTGAAGGATGGAAGCATTGTTCAGGTGGAAGTGATAAAATGATCCTTGAAAAAGCAATAGAAGCCATTCGCTGCGGTAAAATGATACTCCTGTTTGACGCAGATGATAGAGAAGGCGAAACCGATTTAGTAATCCCGGCGCAAAGCATCACGCCCCATGATGTAGCTCGTATGCGGTGTGACGGCGGAGGTCTTATATGCGTTGCAATCCATGCAAAAGCTGCCGAGATGCTGGGACTTCCTTTCATGTCAGAGCTTTTAAAAAGTGTCTCTTTAAATGGTCACAAAGCCCTGCGCACGCTTGTTGAAAAAGAAGGGGATATCCCTTATGACGCACGTTCCTCTTTTTCACTCTGGGTGAACCACAGGAATACATTTACAGGTATAACTGATAATGACAGAGCCTTCACGATCAATAAAATAGGCGAGACAGTACAGAGAGTTCTGGATGGGGAAATAATCGACTTTGGACACGAATTCAGGTCGCCGGGGCATGTTGCACTGCTTCGCGCAGCCTCGAGTCTTCTTGATGAGCGCCGCGGTCAGACAGAATTATCCATAGCATTGGCATTGATGGCAGGGATATGCCCTTCAATGGTGGTGTGCGAGATGCTCGATGCGAAATCAGGAAAGGCACTGTCCAAAGAGGAAGCAAAAAAATATTCCCTTTGTAATAATATGCCTTTTGTAGAGGGAAAGACTATTGTTGAGCTGTCATAGTCACTGATAATTTCTCATGGCACGTGCATAAAAATCAAAATCGCAACCTTTATCTTGGTGAAGGTAATGACTGTGAGCTTAATACGAGGAGCCAAAAAAAAGTTTTGACGGATAGAGTACATTTTTTGGATAGGATAGGAAAATGTTCAGGCTCCTCAATAATACTGTATCACTTTCGCTACTTAAATGGTTTTTCCAGTATTATACCCAAATTTGCCCCGAAACCAATATTATTTAATAAGGAATAGTGTATTAATAAAATAGTGTATTATTGGAGGTTTTAATGATGAGTATTAAAACAGGAGAAGAAGCAAAGGATTTCACTTTAAGTGACCAGGACGGCAAGGACGTACAATTGTCAACGCTGAAAGGTAAAAAAATACTTCTGTCCTTTCATCCGCTTGCATGGACAAGCGTCTGTGCAGAGCAGATGAAGTCGCTTGAAAAGAACCGCTCAAGATTTGAGAAACTGAACACAGTTGCACTGGGTGTGAGCGTGGACACAGTGCCGTCAAAAAAAGCATGGGCAAAGGAACTCGGCATCAAGAATACAAAGCTGCTTTCGGATTTCTGGCCACACGGCGAGGTGGCGCAGTTATACAGCCTGTTCAGGGAAGAGGATGGATTCTCAGAAAGGGCGAACATAATCATAGATGAAAGCGGCGTGGTAAAGTTCGTGAAGGTCTATCCCATGGCACAGCTTCCTGATATCGAAGAGATTATTAAGGCTTTAGGACACTGATGGACAGAATCGCCTGCTCAGTCAACCAGTTCTATGAGCGATACCCTTATCCATCCCTTCCCATACACAGCGAACGCGACCTTGTCAGCAAGCTTCACGCCAATGTCATGTCAAAAATCCTCGCCACAGCAGGATTGAAGCCAGAATCGCTTTCAGGAAAAGAAATCCTTGATGCAGGCTGCGGCACAGGTGAGAAGGCTTGTTATTTCTCATATTACGGCGCTCACGTTACAGCTATCGACCTCTGCACAGCCTCGCTTCAAAAAGCAAAGAAGCTTGCCTGGAAGTTCAGCCTGAAAGTGGATTTCAACCATTGCGATATGGCTGAGTTCAGAATTGAAAAAAGGTTTGACCATGTATTCTGCCTTGGAGCCCTGCATCATACTGAAATCCCATACAGGAATTTCACAGCGCTTGTGGATATGTGCAAGCCAGGAGGAACTATAACTGTCGGGCTTTATAATCGATACGGGAGGCTCGCACACAGAGCAATGAGGATGTGGATAAGCATTCGAGCAGGGAAGGATATTGAACAGAGGATGTCGTATGTCGAAAAATCGATATACAGGAGAAAGTTCAGGAGCACTCATGAGATAGCATATATAGCAGATAAATATGTCCATCCTCATGAGAGCTATCATTCAGTTGGCGAGGTGCTGGGATGGTTTGATAAGAATAATATCTCTTATATCGGCTCTCATCCTCATACAGAAACTGGAGAGCTCGCAGCGTTCTTAACTCAGTTGAAGTGGCTTGTCAGAGGGAATGGGTTTTTTATAATATCGGGAAGGAAAAATTAAGTAAACACAATCCTAAAATAATTATGAAAGCAATCCTTTTTGACCCGTTCTGCGGCGCTTCAGGCGATATGACCATCGCATCACTTATCGATCTTGGAGCAGATGCCAGCAAAACTAAAGAAGCCATGGAACTTGCTGCTGATGTTGAAGTTCATTTTTTAAGAGCTACCAAAAAAGGAATCTCAGCGTACAGAGTAGATGTATCTGTGAAAAAAGAAAGCAGTTTGACCTTTGCTCAAATCCTTGAGCGCGTAAGTTCCCTCAGTCTTTCTTCAGAAATAAAATCAGATGTGATCTCTATATTTAACATCCTTGGGAAAGCTGAAGCAAAAGTCCACGGCGCATCCCTTGAAAAACTGCATTTCCATGAACTCGGACAGGAAGACGCTATCGCCGATATTGTTGGGGCATGCACTGCTTTTCATGATCTTGGATTAAAAAAATACAGGATATACTGCACTCCTGTCTCAGTTGGTATGGGATTTATTGAGTTTTCCCATGGAAAATTCCCTGTGCCTTCGCCTGCTGCACTTGAAATTTTAAAGGAATATTCCATGCCCTGGAAGTCAGGTCCTGTTGAAGGAGAACTGCTCACACCCACAGGCGCAGCGCTGCTTGCACATTTTGTCAATGAAAGAGGATCATGCCCTGCAATGAGGACTGAACGTACAGGCTATGGAGCAGGGAGCAGGGAGACTCCCCTTCCCAATGTCCTTCGGATAATCTCAGGTGATATCGACGAGGCTCTCATTTCTGAAAATATTGAAATGCTTGAGACCAATGTTGATGATGTCACAGGACAGGTGCTTGGAAACCTTATAGATGAACTATTGAAAGCAGGTGCACTGGATGCAGCTATCATACCAGCCACGATGAAAAAAGGGCGAAGCGGCAATATCATTAAGGTAATCGCAATGCCATGCGATAGCGGGAAGCTTGCAAGGAAAATCATTGAAGAAACAGGTTCGCTTGGTGTAAGGATGATTCCGATAAAACACAGATTGATGGCAAACAGAGAAATGGGTAAAGTGAGCATCACAATAGACGATAGGGCGTATCAGATCGCAGTAAAAATCGCTAAGGATATTGACGGCGTTTTGCTGAACATATCTGCTGAGTTTGAAGACTGCAAAAAATTGTCTCATCATCTTGGCATTCCTGTAAGGGATGTTATCAGGATCGCTGAGGAGGAGGCACGGAAGACTTATTCCTGAGAGCGCGTTTAATATCCATCCTGTATGTCCACTCCTTTTGTGTGTACTTATCCAGCAATCGGTTTGCCATCTCAACCTCGCTGTGTGTCGGCACATCATCGTATGAGCCTATCCCAAGTGCGTTTTCAAAACCATGTCTCAGCACTTTTGTAACAGCTTCGATGTCTGAAATACCCATTTCCTGCAATGTGATCATACCTTCTCTTGCAGAGTTCACGGGGCGAAGGTTCTTTGTTGGGTTTTTCAGGACTTTATCCATTAGCTCAAAATCAAAATCAAGTAACAGGCTGCCGTTGATCAGCGCTACGCCATTTAAGCGCCCCTGTGCGTTCCCTGAGATTTTTTTACCTTTTGAGTAAACAGCGTTGCGAGAAGGCTCGATCTCACCTCCGACGTCAAGCGTTTTAAGCGCGATAACCACACCTTCCAGAACTTTTGTATATGCAGCCTGAATGTCTTGCGGTATGACGCCTCCTTCGCAGCCTATCACAGAATAAAGTATCTGATTCTCATCACAAAAACCGCATCCCCCTCCCAGGATCCTGCGCACTATCCCGATATTGTTAGTGCTGCAAAACTCAGCATTGACCTCATCCTCAACGCATTGATGATACCCAAGATACACCACATGTGACTTCACACGCCAGAAAAGGATTGTCTGCGGTACAGAGCCCGCACCCACATGCATGGCTATGGATTCGAAAAATGCTGCACTGAAGGAGCCGTCAATTTTGTCAAGATCGAGGAAGCGCCACATTAGTGACATCCTCCAGTCTTATGATCAAAATCTTTTTCCCTGTGAAGAAAGAGCCTGATACTGCCTATCTTTGAGAGAACGAGTCTGCCGTCTTCAAGTTCAAACCCTTTTTGTGAATACGTGAAACTGTGGTACCTATTTCTTCCCTTGAATCTTGGGAATCCAGCTCCTCTAAAGAATTTCTTGAAACCTTTATCAAGTCGTCTCAGAACATCCTGCAATACCTGAGAGAATACTTCTTTTTGTTCGGGCGTTTTCGATAAAGGCAACTCATTCTGTTGATCTTCGTATGTTATCCATTCAGGTTTTCCCCACGGAAATACCTGAAATTCTGCACACAGCCTGTTCAGCTTGACTTCCTGATTCTTGTTCGGGTATATCCTGAATGAATATGCTTTTTTCATACAGTTCTCGCAAATCTTAATATGTTCTGAGACCATATATATCTTATGCTCACCACAAAATCAGTTCTCGCAAACGCTTTTTTGGTGAGCAATATACTTATTTCAAGGGGTACGATTCATCCCCTTCCGAAAGGGAGGGGACTTCTCTACCCTTGATCCCGATAAGTTAAACCGATATATTTATTTTGATACTTTGCAGAAGTACTATACATGAAGCAAAAATACGATTATTATTTGATTATCCTGACAGCGCTTATCCTCTTTGCAATAGGGCTTGTCTGTGTTTATGGGATCTCCTATTATAATTACTCTGCTGCACAGTTTACGAATACGGCTCTCTATGCCCAGTACATAGATTCCATGAATTCATATCTTTATCCCTTTCTTGTACTCCTTCTCATTTCTCTTGGTCTGTGCATACCGAAAAGGCTGTTTGGACAGAGCATTCTGATAAAACTGAGTGCCGTTGGGCTGGTACTGACCATTGTGCTGACGTTTTTAGCCGGACTTACAACAGGACTGGGTTTTATACTTGCACTTATGACTGTGGTTCAGAGCATAGTCCTGCTCATGACGCTTAATAAGAATAAATCGCTCAGATTTGAAAAAGAAGGATATATCATCAGGCTTGGCTCATCGCTCCTGCATCTTGGGGTCGTTATACTGATCTTTAATTTTGTGAGCCTGAGAGAAAATCCATTTCATATTCCGATATTCTGGGCAGGTACCTTGCTGATAACGTTCGGAAATATTCTCTCTTTCTATCGTTTTCCATTTTTAATATAGCTGCTGGTGAAAATGCACGAAGACCATGACCTAAAAAAATCAGGCGTCACCCTGAAGCAGTACGTTATTGGGAGGAGAGACACCAGCATCAGCACTGGAACACTGAACGTTGGACGATATTTAGCGCTGGACAGGTCAATGGGGTCTGATGTTTATATAGATGCGTTGAGCCCGCATGTGGTACTTATATATTACATAAGTCAGCATATTTAACAATTCATATAAGTACGAAATTCGCAATATATTATCACATACTAAATATCAAATTTGCTATCTATTATTAAAATTATTCAACGCATAACAATA
>JAWOKW010000063.1:0-4820 GCA_033854095.1 Candidatus Methanoperedens sp.
CCAACTGCACGTTGAGCGGCAACAATGCCAATTACATCATCGATGATGACGGCATCTGGCTGGCTAATTCCAGCAATTGCACACTGAGCAGCAACGACCCGAGCTTTAACTACTACAACGGCGTCGGTCTGTACGACTCCAATGATAACAGTCTGATCAGCAACATTGCAAACTCGAACTTCTACAATGATGACAACGAATACTACTCAGGCTACGGCATCTATCTTGAGAATTCCAGCAACAACACACTGACAGCTAACACAGCGAGCAAGAATGATGTTGCAGGTGTAGGATTGTATGATTCAGACAACAACACAGTGAACGACAGCATTGTAAAGAATAACTACGAACGCGGCATCTACCTTGAATCATCCAGCTACAACCTGATATACAACAACTACTTTGACAACAGCCTGTACGGCAATGCGTATGATAACAGTACAAATACATGGAACATCTCAAAGACTGCTGGAACGAATATCGTGGGCGGACCCTATCTTGGAGGTAACTACTGGTCTGATTATGCAGGAGAAGATACAGACGGCGATGGACTTGGAAATACCTCGACACCATACAATTCATCTGGAGACATACAGAACGGCGGGGATGAACTGCCGCTGATGCTCTCCAGGTCGTTGAATATCTCAGGCTACAAGATCAATGATTTGAACGGAAGCGGACAATGGGATGCTGGTGAGGCTGGAATACAGGGCTGGAATATCTCGCTAAGAAATGCCACCACTGGAGCAGTGATAACAAGCAATCTGACAGACGCTGCCGGCTTTTACCAGTTCACAGGACTCAGCACAGGCGACTATAACGTGACAGAGGAACGAAAGATAGGCTGGACAAACTCCAATGCCACATCCAGAAATATAACACTGTTCAATGGGAATATCGAGAACCTGAACTTCACGAACCAGAAGATCACTGGTGTCACCCAGAACGTCATCTACGGTATGAAGTTCAACGACACGAACGGCAATGGAGTGCGCGATGCTGGTGAGCAGGGGCTTGCGGGATGGAAGATACTTCTTGATGGAGGGCGCATCTCAAATAAGGCGATCACTAACGCGAACGGATTCTACGTGTTCTCGAACCTGCCCGCGGGCGTATATATTGTGAGAGAGGTGCCCAGGACAGGCTGGACAGCAACAACGCCGGCGTCATATACGATAACGCTCAGTCCAGGCGGCGCTGTTGAGCTTGACTTTGGCAATAGGCAGACGGGATAGGAGCGTTGTATCTTTAACAATTTGTGAATATGTAATAGAACACGGATTGCACGGATTCTACGGATTCCAGTATCCGCGTAATCCGCGGTATCTGTGTTTTATTTATTTATGAGTACGTTTTGGACATATATAAACGCTATAGGATAAAAGAGTAAATAAAATAAAAATAAAATATTAAACTTGCCAAAAGATTTAATAGTATGTTTATGCGATTAATTTCACACTTGGAACTCAGCCAAACAGTGCACCGAGTCCTTCCATTCCGCTTTCTTCAGCTTTTTCTTTTTCCTTTGGCTTTTCTTCTTTCTTTGGTGCCTCTGCAACCTGAGCAGGCGCTGCAGCTGCTGCTGGTGCAGCCTGGGCAGGCGCAGCAAATGCAGCCTTTGAGATGGCTTCATCGATATTAACGCCTTCAAGAGCTGAAACAAGCGCTTTTGCTCTTACTGCATCAACTTCTATACCTGCTGCGTTAACCACAGCAGTAATCGCTTCATCTGTAACTTTCTTTCCTGCGCTGTGTAATAACAGCGCTGCATATATATATTCCATTTTGATCACCTTATGAATTTATCCGAACAGCGAACCAAGACCAGCTGCAATATCTGATTCCTTTGGTTCTTCTTTCTTCTTCTCTTCCTTTGCTGCAACCTCTGGCTTTGCCTCGACAGCCTCAGGTTTCTTTTCTTCCTTTTGTGAGGCTGTAATCTTTTCCTTTAGTTTATTACCAATCGCATTTGCATCTTTTTGTGATGCGACCTGCGCAAGAGATAACATCTGTGCATTGGCTTTCGCCAGCAGCACATCGATGATATCAGGCATTATTATTTCGGCATTTATGGCAAGATTCCTCGATTGCGACGCTGCTTTTGTAAGCAGGGTACTGATCGTGGCTCTTGTCGGATAGGCTGCATTGACTGACAGATTAAATGCTCGCTGTACAGCTAAAGTCAGATCATTGACATACGTTGTTTCATCCACGGCAAGCATCCTTGATTCATAGACCATCCCTTTTTCATAGACCGCCCGAAGATCAAGTCCGAGTTCAACAGGATGAATATCAAGACGGGCAAGGATTGATGCAAGCTTTGCATCTACAATATCACCTTTTTTAGCTACGGTCTTTGTCTCCCTGATTATGACCTTACCGCCTTCTATGCCTGCTGGGATCCCTGCACCTTGAAGTTCCCCTACGATGGGCCCTGGCGGAAAAGATGTAGGACCTTTTTCGACCGTGATGTCTTTGGGTGCAGTACCGCCAGCCTTTATAGGAGCCTGCGTCTTGCCTTTTTCGAGTATCTTGTAAAGTTTAAAAGGATTTTCATTGGTAAACAATAAAGCTGTCTGGTCTTCTATATACTTGCCCATCTGTTTAATGTTATCTGATGATTCATCCAGCGCACGGTAAACAAGGCTGTTCCTGCACATCTTTATATCTGCCAGACCGCGCAGGTTCTTGCGCAGCACTTGAAGCTGGTTTGATGGGATTCCGTGGACTCCGACAATGCCTGTTGAAGAATAAGTATTTATCAGCTTCTTTATATCCTCAACTTCATTCTTTTTCCATTGAGGGATATGAACGCTGTGGTGTTTAATCTCCGCCATCTAAATCACTCTCACTGATGGTCCCATGGTTGTTTTGACGTATACGGATTTTACATTGTATAAGCCCCGCTCATATTTGTGTTCGATGCGGTTTATTACTGTCTCGATATTCTCCGACAGTTTTTCAGGATCCATTTCTTTTTTTCCGACTGAGATATGGAAAGTCATCTTATCCTTCGATCTTACTTTGATGGAGTTCTTTGATTTATTGATGACCTGAACCACATCCTTATCAGGCGTCAGCGGTATGGGCATTTTTCCTCTGGGCCCAAGTACCTGACCAAGGGTTTTACCGATTGAAGGCATGTACGCAGCCTCTGCAATAAAGAAATTAACATCATCTGCTAAGGTTTTTGCCCTTGTTTTATCTTCTCCAAGAACATTTATTTCCTCAGGATCTAATATATAATCCGCTCCTGCGGCTTTTGCTCTCTGGGCTGTTTCACCCTTAGCGAACACTGCAATCTTTATAGGTCTCCCCACGCCGTTTGGCAGGATGATCTCTTCGTCGATCCTGTTCTGCGGCTGGTTCATATCAAGGTTCTTAAGGTTAATCGCCAGATCGATACTTTCTGAAAATTTACGCTGCGGGGACTTCTCTAAAGCCTGTTTCACAGCAGTTACTACTTCTTCGTGTTCCAATTGGTATTCCTCCCGTAGTATTCGACTCCATGTCTCCTACGGTGACAAGAAAGTGTCTGTTTTGACTGCCTACTACTTTAAGGTTTCCCTTGTCAAAATTGGCGTTAATTCCCTGCCATCCGCAGGTACAGTCGTATTTGCTCTATTTCTGATATTGATTGCGGCATTGATATCTCTGTCTGCACGCATCTTGAACATCTGAATACCCTGTCTGCCAATGTCAGAGTTTCCTTATTCCCGCAGACATGGCATATCTGTGATGTTCCGTTCGGAACTACAAATTCACAATGTTTACCAGCTTCTTCCGCTTTGTATTTTGTGAATGTCTGTAGTTGATACCATCCTGCGTCTGATATTGATTTTGCAAGATGATGATTCTGAACCATTCCCTGAATATTCAGGTTTTCGAACACGACCAGGTCGTAGCTATTGACCAGTGTTTGACTGGTCTTATGAGCGAAATCTGTTCTCTGATTCCTGATTTTCCTGTGAACTTTGGCTATCCTGGTTCTCTGTTTGTTCCTGTTAGCAGAATCGTTCTTTTTCCTGCTCAACCGTTTTTGTTCCTGCACAAGCTTATTCTCTGATGTTTTCAGGAACTCTGGTGGCTTTAGCTGCATCCCATCGCCAAGAGTAATTAGTGACTTCAAGCCGACATCTACGCCAACCATTGTTTCTACAGGTGTTTGTTGAACATGCTTCTCAATCTCAACTGTGAATATGACACACCACTGGTCTATGTCTTTTTTGATCGTGCATGTTTTGATACGCCCTTCTATCTTTCTGTGCTTGAATATACGAATACTGCCTATCTTTGAAAGGTTGATTTTTCCGTTTTCGAGTTCAAATCCTTTTTGAGGATATGTGAATGTGTTGTATCTATTTCTTCCTTTGAATCTTGGGAATCCTGCACCCTTGAAGAATTTCCTGAATCCTTTATCCAGCCGCTTCATAACATCTTGCAATACCTGAGAATATACTTCTTTCTGGTCAGGTGTTTTTTCTGAAGACAGTATAGCAGCCTGGTCTTCGTATGTGAGCCATTCGGGTTTTCCCCAGGGAAATACCTGGAATTCTGCACAAAGCCTGTTGATTTCGATATGCTTTTTTCATGCAGACCTCAGCAAGAATTATATTCTTTTAAGCCCATATATAGTTTATGCCTGTCTCGAAATGCGACCTCAGCAATCGTTTTTTTTTGGGACAGGTATTGCAATAACGAAGGCTTTATAATAGATTGCTACTTTTAGCGTGAGGTAGTTCACTAAGTAATTTAGTAGTAGTGGCAAGATGGAAATCTCCCTGACGTTACTTATCATTTCTATACTGCTCGGCTTTCTC
>JAWOKW010000064.1:0-8495 GCA_033854095.1 Candidatus Methanoperedens sp.
ATGCTCATCTCCGTTTAATGCATATCCCTGTCCTATAAGTAAGGGCCTAACAAACGGCCTAACAAACATTCTTGCATGTTCTATTCCTTTACCAATGATTCCTTTACCGATGCCTGAGGGATGGGCAAAAGCTGCCACTGCTGTTACTGCTGAGATCAGCATGACAGCAGCGAATAATATTGCCGTTTTTTTAGTCATTTTCATTTTATTTACCTCAAATGTACACTTTGATTGAACGATACTTAATTTCGATGCTGAACATTGATATGGAATAAGCATTATTTGAGTTCTTTTTACGATAAAAACCAATTTGAAAGTTCGATAATGTTCTTTCTCCCATATTCATACTTTTCATGAATAGAACCTACTCATATCTCAGTGCATCAACAGGCTTCAGTTTTGATGCCTGGTACGCAGGGATCAATCCTGCAAGTATCCCCACTATAACAGATACAGATAATGCCATGACGATTGAGTTCAGCGTGACTATTGCAGCTCCTCTTGCCATAGGAAGACCTCCCATGATCGCAGGCATGAAACCTGAAAGAACCGTTCCAAGCATCACGCCTATAATACCTCCAACAAGACCGATGAATGCTGCATTGAACAGGAATATGAACAAAATATCATGATTGCGCGCACCAATGGCTTTCATTATTCCGATCTCTTTGGTCTTTTCAAGGACAGACGTGAACATGGTGTTTGCTATCCCGATAGAACCCACGAGCAGGGAAACAGCCGCTATCGCGAGAAGGAATGTGTTCATTGAATTCATCGTATCTGCTCTTGCCTGTTGCATTTCCTTCCTTGAAGACACAGAAAAATCCATGTTCTTTTGGGTAACATGTCTTGCGATCATAAGTTTATCCTGGATTTTCGCTATCACCTCATCCAGTTGATTTTCGTCCTTGATCTTTACCACAAGTGTATCATAAATGCCATTCGTCTTATCCGGGATTACCTGGTATGCCATCTGGATAGGCATATAGACACTGTTGGTCTGGTCGTCAAGGATTCCTACAACCCTGAAAGCACTGCCGTTAATCGTTGTCATCTTATTTATTCCGACAGGCTGGCTAAAATAAGACGATGCGAGATTTCCCCCGATGACTATGACGTTCTGATCTGCAGAATCAAGCATGCGACCATCTTTTATAGTAGTTGTTGTAATTTGGGACCATACTTTCTGGTCAACGCCTGTTACTGATACTTTGCCTGTTTTGCCAAGATATGATATATTCACATTCCCTCTGATATTTGTGTCAATCAGCGCAATATCAGGTATGCTTTTCAACGCCTGAAGGTCACTTCGGTCCAAAACTATTGCTTTGGTCGTTGCTTGTTCGGAAGCACCTCCTCCGCCGCCTCTCATAAAAAACATGCCCCCGCCCCGCTCAAAGCCTGGAGTGATAGTAACGATATCTCCGCCAAGACCGCTGAGGCGGGAATTCAATGCCTGCTGCATCCCATCCCCTATCGATACAATAGCAATTACTGCCGCTACACCTATGACTATGCCTGTTATGGTCAGCCAGCTCCGCAGCTTGCTGTGAAGCACCATATTGAACGCATGCTTGAAACACTTGTTAAGTTTCATTTTGGACCCACATTATTGCTTTTGAATATATCTTTTAATCTGAAATCCGGGTTGAGCAATTTTCTGCTCCTGTACTTTCTATGGGCAATAACTGCTCCGACAACTACTATTATTCCAAGGAAATACGGTATGTTGCTGGAAAGTATGTTACCTGAGAATACGCTTTCCTGTTGCATAGCTCCTCTTCGTCCCTGAAAAGCCATTTGCCCATCCGCGGGTGCTATATTTTGAAATCCAATTTTAACATTTTTATCAACGACATTTCGTTCTCCCATAGTATCAGTATAGGCGATTTGTATGTGCACAGTATCAGATGAACTGTTCATCGAGCTATAGTTTGATCTTGGCGTATATCTTCCCTGATTTCTTCCTGTCCTGTTCTGGAAATTCGCATCGCTCATTGAGGACTGCAATTTGAAGCTTGCAACCGTATAGTCCCCCTTGTTCAGATTGCCTATGATGACTGAATTTGAACCGCTCACCATCCAGCCCGGCTGCTCTGGAATGATAATAGACACCGAATTCGCAGGATTGCTTCCTATGTTTGCGACGCTGAACGATGTTTCACCGTTTGCATTATCTGAGAATGCTACATCGAAATCCGTTCCTCCGCCAACATATACTCCAGCAAATGTGGTTATTTTTTCAGTTTGATTTAATATTGGATCTTCATATGTCAGATATAAATTCAGTTTGTATAATCCAGGCTGTGCATTGGTATCTGCCATCACCTGATATTCTAAGTCAGTGCCATTGCCAATATCAATATATTTGATATATTTGGTATTGTCACTTCCAACAGGAAGGATGACCTTATCATCGTTCTCCCAGTTGAAGGTCAGATCCCTCAATGGAGCATTCCCCACATTATTGATCGTGAATTTTAAGCTGCTTTGTTTTCCTGGAACGAGCACTGTCTTGTCAATATGTATAATTTCGGCACTTTCCTTGCTCTTTATATCAAGGTACAGGCTTTTCTGGGTCGTATCTGTTGAGCCCTGTTCATAATACTTGACTTTTAGTTCATAGCTCCCTGCCGGAGCATCCTTATTTATTTGCAGCATGTACTTTACGATCTTTATATTTCCAGTAGAATCAGCCTGATACCCCTGGACTATTCCTACATCCTGAACTGCACTTTCGCCCTGAACAAGCTCAAACGGGTACGAAGGCACGACTTCCATCACAAGGTCATTGATATCCATACCGCCAATATTCTCAACACCTATACGTACTTCTACAGTATCTCCTGCAATAGCAGGATTGGGGTCATAGTTCGCAAGGCTTATCGATAATACTGTCGAACCTGCTAAACCTGCATTGACCGCTGGTGCATAAACCATCAATACAAGAGCTATCAAAACTGGGATGCTCGTTATTTTCATGTTTATTTTCATGTTTATTTGTCCTGTTACCCCGCATTTGCGGGGTCTATTTCAGATATTTTCATTATCTGTCCATCTTTCAATTCAATTGTAGTGTGGGCATATTTCGCAAGGTTGAGGTCGTGAGTGACCATGATGATTGTTTTCCCCTGTTCCTTCCATAACCTGTGAAGCATATTCAGCACTTCTTTCCCTGTGATGCTGTCAAGGGCTCCAGTCGGCTCATCAGCAAGGATGATTTCAGGGTCGCCTGCAAGGCTTCTGGCTATAGATACCCTCTGCTGCTGACCCCCGGAAAGTTGTGTTGGTCGATGATGCATCTTGTCGCTCAATCCCACAAGTGCAAGTATCTCTCTTGCTCTATTTACTGCTCTCTTGTCATCATATTCTAAGAATTCAAGTGGAAGCATCACGTTATCAAAAGCAGACATCGATTGAATCAGGTTATATTGCTGGAATATAAAACCAATCGTCTTACCTCTGAACGAGGCTAAATCTGATTCGCTCAGCGTGCTTATGTCATGCGATTTGAGGTAGATGCTTCCTCTTGAAGGAACATCAAGGCAACCTATCAGGTTCATCATAGTAGATTTGCCGCTTCCCGAAGCGCCTATGATAGCCACAAAATCTCCTTTCTTTATTTCAACTGTTATTCCTCTGAGTGCAGGCACTTCCACTTCGCCCATCCTGTAAATCTTCCAGACATCCTGCAATTTCATTATTGTTTCCATTACTTACCATGCCTCCTTGTCAGGAGAGCGCATGCAAATAATCCGACAAGAGACGCCACGATTCCAAATCCTGGAGCCGGTTGAGCTCCTGTGTCAGGCGCGGTCGCCTGTGCCTGTGCTTCTGCAGGTGGCTGCCCTATAGCTTTCAGGGCTGTACTGGGGTCAGCAGCATGGTCAGGCTGGTTCTCAAATAATGTTCCGTAGGGGTTAAGCTGTGACATTCTGCTTGAATTGCGCTGTCTGAACGTCCCATTGCTCCGTGCTCCGGATGTTCTGTTAGGGTTGCGCGGCACATAAGTTCCATTAGGGCTGTGCTGTCCGAACGTCCCATTAAAGTCGCGAATTCCACTGCCTGGAGCTATGACATGGCAGGTACTGCAAGAACCGCTGCCAGAACCGCTGCCAGAACCGCTGCCATACACTGCTGTGAGATTCGTAAGATACTGGGGGCGTGCAGAAGACGCTGGAACTCCTGCAAGGACTACTCCTGCTAACAAAATTAATTCAATTACCGTTCTCCCGTTCATATACTGTATCTCCTTCTTTTAGTCATTTATTATGTTTCCTCGCTAAGAGGGCACATGCAAATAATCCTACCAGAGAGACCACGATCCCGAACCCTGGAGCTGCCTGAGTTCCTGTTGCCGTCGGTGTTTCCGTTGTGACCGTTGCTTCCGGGGTCGCTGTTTCGGCTGGAGTTTCTGTTGCTACTGCTGGTGGTGTTTTTGTAGAAGTGACCGACGGGGTTGCTGTAGCATTCGATGTAAGGGCTGGTGGCGGCCCGATGGCTGTAAGAGCTGCACTGGGATCTGTAGCATGGTTTGGCTGTTCCTCAAATAATGTTCCGTAGGAGTTGCGCGGTCCTCCGCCAGCGGGTCTGATATGGCAGGTTCCGCATGAACCATCGCCGTACACTGCTGTGAAATTCGTAAGGTATTGAGAGCGTGCAAAAGACTCAGGCACTGCTACAAGAATAGCTGATGCTAACAAAAGCAATATTATCACTGATTTCCTGTTCATCTATTGTATCCCCTTGTTACCATTCCCTGAGCCTCAGAGGAGATGTCAGCAGCACTTTATAATTTGTATTGTTCATGGTCAGGGTACCTGTTGAGAGCATTTCTCCTTCATATTTTGATGTTGATAATGAGATATGCCCTGCGACAGACGGAGTGAAGCCTGTCTGGTTCGTCCCGTGTGGAGGCAGTGTCAGTATATCTCCGGCAAGAGACTGGTTGTCATATGCTGTTATGTTGAGCGTATATGCCTGATCTGCAAATCTGAGATGTGCTGCGGTCTTTGTCGCAAGTTGAACACTGTTTATCTCATTTGCTATCTCCTGCGGGGTTTTCTTCTGCCAGAGCAGAGAACGGATAAAACCAGGTGACGCTTCGCTTGTTCGTATAGCTGTCACGTCCAGAATATGATACTGGTCTCCATTCAATGCAAAGCCGTGTCCTATGAGCACAGGCTCAATAAACAGTCTTGCATGTAATCTCTCTTTACCAGCGCTTGAGGGCTGAGCGAACACAGTTACTGCTGTTGGTGCTAAAATCAGAATGGCAGCAGCGAACAGTATCGCTGTTTTTTTAGTTAGTATCATTTTATGAACCTCAAATGTCCACTTTGACTGAACGATACTTAATTTCGATGCTGAACTTTAATCTAAAATTATCTTTATCTGGATTCTTTTTGAGATATAAACCCTTTTAAATGTTCGATAACGTTCGTACTGCGATATTCATGCTTTTTATATCTCAATTTAAAATAGTCTCCGAAGTTTTATTGTAAAGATACCATGCGAGGAAATATGTTATCATCAGGGCAGCAGGTCCACCTATAAACCAGAGATCCCCAAATTGCGCAGAGAAGTTATTTGTTAAATGCAGACCCACAGAGATCAGATAGAACGGCAGGGGTTTTTTTGTTGCAATACCGTATGCAATGATCGAGGTGCTTGAGGCGTGAAAGAAAACCGCAGGCAATCTGATATATGCAGGAGTCCCCATTCCAAATACGTATAGAAAAAACTCAGTGATGCCAAATCCCAGACCAACTAAAAAACCCAGAGTAAAAATTGATTTTTCAGTTTCGCCGTGGCGGTAGAAAAGAGGGAACGCTTTTGCAAATTCCTCAATAAAAGGAACGAGGATGGTCGATGTGCATATTACCCCGTAAAATACGCATAAATGGCTTGAGAAAGAATCCACAAAGAGCGTAAGAGGGATGCTCACTACGACTCCAGAGATTAGAAAGAAAAATTTCTCTTTTGTACCTGGTCTGTGAAGTGGTATTGTGACTCCATCGTTTGCCACGTAGAATTCTCCTTTATTACATATAATTAGTGCTTCACGCTATTAACTGTAGCGGATAGCAGCAGTTAATGCTAAATTAGATATGCACATAGTTACAACTCTAACAAGAGTTTATGCTGACAGGAAGAGTCTTACACGAACTTGAATTATTGGAAAGACACATCATAGTGCTTAAAAAAGTAATGGATGACGGACCTATTGGAATAATGAAACTTTCACTTGAGACTGGCATCCCGGATCACAGGGTCAGGTATTCGCTGCGTGTTCTTGAACAGCAGGGATTGATAACCCCTTCGATACAGGGCGCTGTTGCCACAGAGTCAGCGGCACTTGCTTACTCCGGGTTTAAAGACGAGCTTGAGAAGATTTGTAAATTGGTAAGAAAAATTATTTGCCTATCAGGACTATGATGAGCACATGAAAGATACAATAATTTCATTATTACAGAAAAACAAGACTAATAAATTCTTAAAAAATAAGATCGAACTTACATGCAAATGCGGTTATTCAGAACGCATCACTTATTATGATTTTTTAGCAGGCGGTGAGTTCAATATTGGACGGCCTACTCCAACCATCAGTCCTTTTATAACAGAATCCGTTTATGATGAAACGATCAATATAACCCCGCTTCACCTGTCAAAAAAATGTCCGCTCTGTGACGGCGAAATAGCGACTGTGTTCCCTCTATCGCTTGAAGATATCATTTCGATCTTAAAATCCCAGCCGCCTGATCCACAGATGTACGGGTGAAATATCATGGAAACTCTGGAAGCAATCAGGTCACGCCGCAGTGTGCGTGAATTCACAGACGAGAACATAGATGATGGGACAGTTGAAGAGATACTTAACGCAGGGAGATGGGCGCCGTCGGGTTTGAACAATCAGGCATGGCGGTTCATCGTTGTCAGGGAACTTCGGAATGTGTTGGTAGTTTGAAAAATGCAGGGGAAGATATCGATGACGAAACCAGCATGGCTTAAAACAAGACCCCCATCTGGAGCAAAGTTTTTAGCTTTAAAGAAGGCTTTAGAAGGCTTAAACACAGTCTGTGCAGGCGCACAGTGCCCTAACATAGGTGAATGCTGGAGCAGGGGTACAGCTACTTTTATGCTTCTAGGCACTATCTGCACCAGAAACTGTCGATTCTGTGCTGTGAAAAAAGGAAAACGCGGCGAGCCTCCTGACATATCAGAACCTGAAAGGATCGCCAAAGCTATTAAGAAAACAGGCTTGAAATACGCTGTCCTGACATCAGTCGACCGTGATGACCTTGCAGACTATGGTGCAGAACATTTTGCTAACTGCATTAGTGCAATAAAAATTTTGGATGATTCAATATTAGTAGAAGCGCTAATCCCCGATTTTCAGGGAGATGAAAAATGTATCAGAAAAATAATCAATGCTCATCCTGATATTGTAGGGCACAACATAGAAACTACAGAGGAATTCCAGACTCTTGCAAGAGATAGAAGAGCAGGCTACTCGTTGTCCTTAGAAGTGCTTAAAAAGGTAAAACAAATGTCTTCTTCCATCTATACTAAATCATCGCTCATGCTTGGTCTTGGAGAGACCGAGGAAATGGTATTGAAAACAATGGATGACTTAAGAGACGCAGGGGTCGATATACTTACGCTTGGTCAGTATCTCAGACCGACCACGATGCAATTGGAGGTTAAGGAGTACATTCATCCTGAAAAATTTGAATACTATAAAAAGAGAGCAGAAGATAAAAGATTTCTTCTGGTCGTCAGTGGGCCTCTTGTCAGAAGTTCGTATATGGCATTCGAAATGTATATATTGGGAGAGCATTATTAGAAGAAAGCCTTTTTAGGGGCTGGTAGCTTAGACAGGCAGAGCGTCGGACTCTTAATCCGACGGTCGTGGGTTCAAATCCCTCCCAGCCCGTTTGTGATTTTACAAACAACGTATGCACCAAATTAAATGAATTTCTTACAAAAACCCTCTGTCCGTATATATGAGCCACAGCAGGATCCCAGCGATCTGCGAGTCAAGAACATAATCAAGCCGGGAACATCCGACCGACCCGCAGATATCGGAATTATTGGAGTGCCCTTTGATAAAGCGGTCTCGCTGGGAGGCGGGCGTGCAGGTGCAGGAATGGCACCTGCTAAAATCCGGGAGACTTTAAAGAAATACGGGACCGCTTTCAATATAGAGCGGAAGATCGATCTCAACGGTTTGAACATTGTGGATTTTGGAGACATAGCAATTACTGAAGATATATCAGAGACGCATGAAAGAATAACAACATGATATATCAATCGGAACTGTCGGGGCATTATCTGAATTCAATTCCGGGGAAATATCAATGCAAGCCCTTCCTTTGATGCATGGGCAAGATTTGCAAGGTCACCGCTTGCGCCAAGTGAGCCTTTCTCAGGGATCACAGGATGTATGCCGCAGTTCAGCATGCTGATAAGGGTCTTGATGACCCCAACCCTGA
>JAWOKW010000065.1:0-5413 GCA_033854095.1 Candidatus Methanoperedens sp.
GGCTTAAACTCAATACCATCAAACCCAATATCGAAGGAAAGAGCATCGTGCTCGTAGATGACAGCATCGTTCGAGGAACGACCTCAAGGCGTATAATCGACCTGATGAGAAAATCTGGCACAAGGGAAGTGCACATGAGGGTCGCAAGCCCGCCCATAATCTCGCCGTGCTATCTTGGGATCGACATGGCAACAAGAGAGGAGCTTGTGGCTGCACATAAATCTGTAAAAGGTGTTGAGGCTCTAATCAATGCTGATTCGCTCGGCTATATAAGCATAGATGGGCTTGTGAAATCGATCGGGATTCCAGTGGATGACCTGTGCATTGGATGTCTGAGCGGGGTCTATCCTGTTGAGATTCCAGGTGAGCAGTGTGCAAGAAAACAGTTAAAATTGTCTGAGTTTTAAAATTTGATATTTTCAAGGAATTTTTTCAGAGCCACTGCGCCGTTATGTTCAGTGTCCTTTGAAGCATAAACAAACGTGACAGTCCCCTCTTTGCTCTTCTCCTTCAGAAGAGCGACTATTTCCTTTTTCTTTTCAAGTTCTGCCATGTAGCGCTCACAGAACTCTTCCCATTTTTCAGGATCATGGCTGAACCATTTTCTCAGCTCAGGACTTGGCGCTGATTCTTTCAGCCACATATCAACAGCAGCCTTCTCTTTTGTGAGACCGCGAGGCCAGAGCCGTTCAACCAGTATTCGAAGACCATCTTCTCTGGTCGGTTCATCGTAAACTCGCTTTAACCTGATCATAATAAATATAATTTAAATTCTAACAAGGATCGCCACCCCGACAACAACGATTAATATCAGTACAGGAACGATAACTGTCTTCATTAACCCGTACATCATATTCACGCTCGAATTCAGGTTCTTTATCGATTCTACAACAGGATTCATCTGCATGGGATCTGAAACATGGGTTATTTTCGTCTCCTGACGCTCTATTTCACGAACCTCCAGTATTTGTGGAGCAGGTTTTACGACCTCTTTTTTTACAGCGGCCTGCGTCTTAGGCACGGTCTGTACGCTCTGCGTGCTCTGCTGAGGTTTATTCTTCAGTATTGCTTTGAATAATGCGTCTTCGCTCATTGATGGCATTTTACACCCTTCTGCTTTAAAGGCGTAGAACATAGAACCTTTAGCTATTTAAAACTGTGCTACCACATTGTTCTTCAATATCCCTATATTTTCTATCTCAACCTCGACCTCATCCCCGACAAACAGTTTACCTACTCCAGGCGGAGTACCTGTGGATATAACATCCCCCTTTTCTAAGGTCATGATGCTTGAAATGAACTCAATCAGGTACGGCACATCAAAGATAAGGTTAGCTGTGCTTGAATCCTGTCGCACCTCTCCGTTCACCCTTGTCTTAATAGCAAGGTCGGATATATCCAGAGCAGGGTCTGCGATATAAGGACCCATAGGCGCGAACGTATCAAAACTCTTGGCTCTCGTCCACTGAATATCCTTTTTCTGAAGGTCTCGCGCAGTGATATCATTAAAACATGTATAACCCATTATCACGCTTTCTGCATCTTCTGCATGGACGTTCTTACATCGTTTACAGATTATCACTGCAAGTTCTGCCTCATATTCCATTTGCTGGGTCATCGCAGGATAAACAATGTTCCCAAGATGCCCTGTAACAGCAGACGGCGGCTTTAAAAAGAGTATCGGGATATCAGGCACCTGCATGTTCAACTCTTTAGCATGGTCGATATAATTCAGACCAACACAGATTATTTTACCTGGCTTCACAGGCGGCAGTAATTCTAAGTCCGAGAACAAAAAAGTATCATCATGTTTAAATCTACCAATCATGCGATCTCCTTTGAAGAGTCTATCACTATTTTACCGCGGATAAAAAATTTCAGGATATCAGACACAACATCCACATTTCTTGCTTTGGTGATCATAAGTTCATTGGTTATTTTGTCTCCCATCCTTCCAAGTTTAATATCGAATATAACATCGCATTGCCACATGATTTCATTCTCGATTTTTTGATCGATTGTGTCCCTCAGTGAGAGCAGATATACTATAGCATCGTTCGTTTTAGCGAATTGATATATTACGTTCATAAGTTCTTTTATACTGTTCCTGCCCACATTCAGCGTTGGAAAAAAATTAAACGTGTCGATTATAATCGTTATATCTTTTTCTTTTATGCCCTCCAATCTCTTTTTTACATATTCCAGCAGTTTGCGGTCTGTTATCTCAGTCCCTGTACCCATTGTTTCTGATGCAGCCGAACGATATGCACTGAACACGTCCACGAACTCGATGCTTGATATCTCGAACCCGAACGTTTTGATTTCCTGATTTATATATTTGGGTTCTCGCTCTGTCGTGAAGTAAAAGGTCTTTCTGGGCTGGGCAAAATGAAATAAAAATACCTGGGCATTGATGGCAGGGTCTGCCAGTATATAGACCACGGAACCAGAAAAAAGCCCCCCGCCTATAGCATCATCCAGCAAGCTAAGACCAGTAGTCCTTATCCAATCCTTCTTTTTTACAGAGAACTTTGTTTTTTCATACCATTTTATCCTGTATTTTTCTATTCTTTTCATGAACTCTGGCATATCTATGGGTTTGGATACGTAATCATCAAAACCAGCCTCAAGGAATCTCCCTCTATCTTCCTTCAGGGCATATGCTGTTAGCGCTACTACAGGCACATCCTTATATTCAGGCTTTTTTTTGACAAGTTTAGTCACTTCTATACCGTCCATACCCGGAAGTGCTATATCCATCAGTATCAGATCATAAATTTGACTTTCCGCTTTCTTGATTGCTTCTT
Organism: Candidatus Methanoperedens sp.; assembly: GCA_033854095.1. Classification (GTDB taxonomy): domain Archaea; phylum Halobacteriota; class Methanosarcinia; order Methanosarcinales; family Methanoperedenaceae; genus Methanoperedens. The sequence continues at coordinate 2,808 of JAWOKW010000065.1, forward strand.
TACCATCTACAGCCCCGTCCACTGTAAGTCCCTGTGTGCTGAGCGCCTCTGTAACAAGTTCCATGTTAAAAGGATTATCCTCTACCACGAGCACTTTAATTCCTTACCCCCCCTTTGGAAGTAAAAATGTAAACGTACTTCCCTCCCCGTATTTACTTTCTGCATAGAGCTTACCTCCATGCAGCTCAACAAGCCGCTTTGAGATCGCAAGTCCAAGCCCTGTGCCCCCATACTTCCTGGATGTTCCTGAATCTGCCTGCCAGAACGCAGTGAATAGCTTATCCCTATCTTCTTCTCTGATTCCTACGCCTGTATCTGAGACCGAGATCTGTGCCATGTTTTCTATTTTTTTTGTGGTCACAGTTACTACCCCACCTTCTTTGCTGAATTTCACAGCATTGTCAAGCAGGTTGAAAATGACCTGCTTAAATCTGCCCCTATCAGCCTCTATAAAGTCAAGCTTTGGGTCAAATTCACTTTTGAGGATTATATTGCGCTTTGATGCTTTGTCTCTTATCAGGTTCATAGTTTCATTTATGGTTTCATGCAAAGGAATCTTTTCTTTGACCAGTTCCATATTTCCTGCTTCTATCCTGGAAATATCGAGAATATCATCTATGAGGTTAAGTAAATGTTTGCTATTTATAATAATATTATCCACGTAATGCTCCTGTCGTTCATTTAATTCCCCGGCTGCTTTCCGCTTCAGGAGTTCTGAAAAGCCAATGATGGCGTTCATGGGAGTGCGAAGCTCATGGCTCATGTTTGCAAAAAAATTTGATTTATCTTTATCGTCCTGCATTTATAGTCCTGTTCTGGTATTTTTCTATTCGTTTCATGAAATCAAGTACATCTATGGGCTTTGATACGAAATCATCAAATCCAGCTTTGATAAATCGTTCCCTGTCACCCTTCATCGCATACGCTGTTACGGCTATCACAGGTACGTTTTTATAATCAGGTTTGCTTTTAATTATTTTTATAGCCTCTACGCCGTCCATGCCTGGCATCTCTATATCCATAAGTATCAGATCATAAACTTGTTTTTCTATTTTTTTGATCGCTTCTTCCCCGCTCCAGGCTTCATCGCAGCAAAATTTTTTTGTGTTCAATATCTCAAGCATCAGCTCCATGCTGAGAAGATTATCTTCTACCACGAGCACTTCTGTCATTTCTCCTCCTCTTTTTTCGCTTTCAAAGGCAGCAGGAACATAAAATTGCTCCCTTCGCCGTATTTACTCTTTGCATAGATCTTACCCCCATGCATTTCTATCAATTGTTTTGAAATTACAAGTCCGAGTCCAGTACCGCCATATTTTTTCTCTGGATTGAGCTGCTGGAACTTCTGGAAAAGTTTTGGCATATCTTCTTCCTTTATTCCTATGCCTGTATCAGAGACCGAAATCTGCACCATATCCTCTGATTTTTTCATTTCTATAGTTACTGTTCCTCCATCTTTACTGAATTTCATAGCATTGCTCAGTAAATTGAAAATGACCTGATTGAACTTTGTGCGGTCTGCCTCTATGAACTCAAGCTGAGGGTCAAATTCCTTTTTAATGATGATATTGTGCTTTGCTGCTTTTTCTTTAACAAGCGACGTCACTTCATCTATGGCTTTAATGACTTCAAATTTTTCAATATCAAGCTCCATTTTTCCTGCTTCTATCTTTGCAATATCGAGAATATTATTGATAAGGGCGAGCAGGAACTTGCCGCTTGTAATAACATTGTCCACATAATGCTCCTGTTTTTTGTTCAGTTTTCCAGGGGTTTTCATTTTCAGGAGTTCTGAAAAACCGATAATAGCATTCAAAGGTGTCCGAACATCATGGCTTACACTTGCAAGGAATTCTGATTTGGCTTTGTTAGCATATTCAAGCCGCTCGTTCTCAAGGCGTATTTCCTCAGCTTTCCTGTGCTCTGTAATATCTGTCATAATATGAACAGCGCCTGTGATGTTCCCTGCCTCATCCAGCATCGGGTCAACAGCGATGTTAAACCAGCGTTCATTCCTTTGTAATTCCAGGACTTCCCTGCGGCGAGTTTTCCACATGCGTACAAGAGGACAATCTTTGACAGGTGCGGATGTACCGTGCATGAGTTCATAGCACTTGCTGCCGATGATTTCACTTGCTGGCTTTCCTATATGGTTTACCATGGCTGTGTTGCATCGCAAAATCCTGTATCCTTTATCCAGCAGGCAAACTGAATCATTGATCGCATCAAAAGTGATCTGCCACTGCATAGCAGAAGCCAACAGCGCATCTTCAGCCGTTCGTCTCTCCCTGCGCACAGCGACCTCACGAAGCTCCCTCTCGATCGCTGGAATGAGCCTCCTCAAATTGCCTTTTACGATATAATCATGCGCACCTGCTTTCATAGATTCAACTGCTACATCCTCACCAATCTTTCCGGATACGATGATGAACGGCAGGTCGTATCCGCTCTGCTGCAAAAGCTTCAAAGCCTCAGGTCCAGAAAAATGCGGCATGACATAGTCGGAAATAACGATATCCCATGCCTGTTTCGAAAGTGAAGCTCCCATGGCGGAAGATGTCTCTACACGTTCAAAAATCAGCTCATAACCGCCCTTACGCAGTTCA
>JAWOKW010000066.1:0-4048 GCA_033854095.1 Candidatus Methanoperedens sp.
ATGGTTTTATTTTCTTGCCTGAAAGGGCTATGAATTCTGTTTTTGCATCCATCTCAGAAGCCGCCTTCAGGGCTTCCTGCACAAGTATCTCGGTGTTACCCTTTGCTCTGGGGCTGCCGGAGATTCCAACTATTTTCATAATTCAGCTCCTTGTTACGATAAATTCTTATATTAATTGAAGTAACATGATAGTTTACGGATATATTTAATAATTTCCGCGAAAAATTCGCAAAAAAGAGGAGAAAAGTAATATGACAAAAATGTGGACATCAAACGAAGAGTTTAATTTCGAAACCGCAAGAGATTATGCAAGCAAACTTGTTTTGATAGGCTCTGCTCAGAGAACTGGAATTTTTGAGGCTCTCTCTGAAGAAAAGGACATAGCAACCCTGAAGATTATGCTAAACGCAGATGAGAGGGCTCATTTCATCATGCTTGAGGCACTTCGTACGTTAGGATACATCAATAAGAGATTGAATAAGTATATCTTAACGCAAGAGGCACGATCTCTCTTCCTTGAGCGTGGCGAAGATTATGTAGGGGGGTCTCTTCCTCACTTTCTTGATATTATGGGAGCATGGCTTAAGCTTCCTGAAATTGTAAAAGGAGAGAAGCCTGATAGGGCAGAAGGTGATGTTGGAGCCTTCATGAATGCCATGGCGTCAAGGCCGGATAAAGTCGTAGAGGAAACTGTGTATTACTGCATTAAACGGAAGAAGAATGCTAAAAACCTGCTTGATCTAGGAGGCGGACCTGGTAGATATGCAAAAGCCTTTATCAATAAGGGCTTAACCGCGGTTCTCTATGATATGCCGGAAGCAATTGATTATGTCAGCACTCAGTTCGGGCTGGGTAATATAAATAACCTGGTACTGAAGAAAGGAGATTTCACGAACGATTTTGTGGGTGAGTTTGCAGGCGAATCATTTGATATTATATTCATGGGAAATATTTGCCATATATATTCAGAAAATGATAATAAAAAGATTATAAAACGTGCCAGCAGTATTTTGAGACACGATGGAATGATCGCCATAGAAGATTTTATTCGAGGAAGAAGCCCTATGGCAGAGATGTTCGCTGTGAATATGTTGGCAAATACGGAAGGCGGCAGTACGTATACTGAAGCGCAATACCGGGAATGGTTAAAGGATGCCGGGTTTTGCAGGGTTGAAGTAATCGATCTTGCTGAAAAAAGCAGCCAGCTTATTATGGCTTTTCAGGAGTAATACATGGATGAGACTGATAAGAAGATAATCGAACTATTACAGCAAGATGGAAGATTGGATGATATGGAAATAGCCCGCAAGATGGGGATTTCACACGACACAGTTAAACGAAGACGAAAAAAACTCGAAGATACTGGTTGCATTAAAATTCAGGCAAATATCAATCCGCGCAAATTTGGGTACACGAACGTCTTTTTCTTGGGGATAACCCTCGCCCCTGGCAGAGAGGTCAGAAAAATAGCAGAAAAACTTGTCTCTATGAAAGAGTTCTTTTTTGTAACTCTCTCCCTGGGTCCTACCCATAGTATAGTCGCTGCATGCATTGCCAGAGAACAGACCGCTCTCAATAAACTGGTCGAAGAACTGAGAACGTGGAAAGAAATAGAAAAAATCGAAACCAATATCATTTACGAAGTCCTGAAATCGGGATACCACAATATTCCTCTAGAAACCTTTGATGATACTAATGATACAGCCTAAAATAACAGCAGATGTAATAATATTGCAGTTAATATGCATATGATTATCAACCCCTGATAGCTATGGATGACTACTCAAGAAATACCCTGATGCAGTACATCAATCCAAAACCACAGGACATTGAGATATGTGATGTCACTTTAAGGGATGGCGAGCAGACCCCCGGTGTAGTCTTCACAAAGGATGAAAAGATCGCTATAGCAGAAAAACTCGACAGCATAGGGATAGAGGTGATCGAGGCTGGTTTTCCAGTTGTTTCAAAGATAGAGGAAGAAAGTATCAGGGAAATAGCGCACCTGGGACTTGATGCCAGGGTATGCTGCCTTGCTCGTTCGGTAGTAAAGGATATAGATGTTGCTCTCAGGTGTGATGTTGATTTCGTGAGCATCTTTATTGCCACATCCGATCTACATCTTAAATACAAATATCGTAAGACGTTTGAGGAAGCGGAATCCTGTGCACTCGATGTACTTGATTATGCAAAAGGTCACGGTTTCACAGTTAGATTCGCGGCTGAGGATGCTACTCGCACTGATATCAATCTCCTGAAATCAATATTCAGGGCGGCTGAGGAGCATGGAGCGGATTACACCAGCATTGCGGACACCGTGGGGATACTCAACCCGAGTACGGCGCATTATCTTATCAGCGAGATAAAGGAAACAGTTAAAACAAAGGTATGCATCCACTGCCACAACGACCTTGGCATGGCTGTTGCAAATACGATCAGCGGGGCAGAGGCAGGGGCTTTCCAACTCCATACTACTGTAAACGGCATCGGGGAAAGATGCGGAAACGCCTCGCTTGAAGAGCTGCTTGTGAGCCTCCGTGTGCAGTACGGCATCAATCGATATGATGTCAGCCAGCTTGCTGAGCTCTCATGTCTGGTGGAACAATATTCGGGAATACCGATCCCACGGATAAAGCCAATAGTGGGCGCCAATGCCTTCGCGCATGAATCCGGGATAATGTAGCAGCCATTCTTGAGAATCCGATGACATACGAATTGTATGCTCCAGAGACGGTAGGCGGCAAGCGGGAGATCATCATAGGCAAGCATATGAGTAGCAAGGCGTTAAAAGGCGTAGTCCAGAAGATGGGGTACGACCTCTCGCGTGAGCAGATGTGTATGCTCCTGGAAAGGGTTAAAAAATGCAGCGAAGCCAAGAATAAGGTCACATGTGAGAGATTGACTGAGTTCATCAAGGAGCTTGAGTGAGCTTTTTGAAAAATTTCTCTATATCTGCCTATCTCAACCACAATTGTTTTTATACAGATCACGGAATTTAGGGCATTGCTTATTTATCATCCTTTCAAAACAGACACTAAAAAGAGCGAATAAGCACTGTATTTTTCTTCTAACTACACCGTTTTTTTCTCTTCCGATGGAAATTTTTGGGATTTTCTGGTTGTTTCAACAACAATAATACGATATAAACTCATATAATTAACACTTTATGCGAATTTTTCGTACAAAATGATATAAACATGACCAACAATCAAAGAAGGGATTATATGGCATTTGCAATTGAGACAAGACAATTCGTTAATGTCTATGACCGCAGGGTAAGAGCTCTAAATGGCATTTATCCAAATGTAGAGGCAGGAGATGTTCTCGTCCTGTTTATGACCTGAATGGAGTGGCAAAACCACGCTGACGTATGTTTTGACTAAATAGTTCAGGCCCACTTTGGGTGAAGCATATATTTTCGAATTGCTTCATCAAGCATCACTTTCTGATCTCTAAAAGCGATGCCAGCATCACTTCATACCGACATGAGCCAATATAATATGATTAGTTATGGTAAAAAATATAAAAATATTAGAGCATGAAAAGCAGGAGCCCCAACAGGAGAGAAAATATGGCATCCATTACAAATGGGTGGCACTTTCGAACACGACTCTTGGAGCATTGCTGGCTTCAATAGATAGTTCCATATTAATAATTTCACTGCCAGCGATATTCAACGGCCTTGGCGTAAATCCACTTTCTGCCGGTAATATCGAACTGCTCCTGTGGCTTCTGCTCGGTTATACGATAGTCTCATCTGTCACAGTCGTTACAATTGGAAGGCTATCAGATATGTTCGGCAGAGTCAGGCTGTACAATATCGGCTTCGCCATTTTCTCATCCGCCTCCATACTTCTCTATATATCTTCTTATCTTGTTCAGGGTACTGCTGGTATTATCTCGCTTACGATACTCAGGCTGATCCAGGGGCTCGGAAGCGGTTTCCTTTTTGCGAACAGCGCTGCAATACTTACTGATGCATTCCCTGAGAATGAGAGGGGCAAAGCACTGGGTTTTAATCAGATAGCTGCTATTGGAGGAAATCTGG
>JAWOKW010000067.1:0-3230 GCA_033854095.1 Candidatus Methanoperedens sp.
CGTCCTGGCAGAAAGTTTAAGCGGAAAAATTTAACTGCAACTCAGCAACTGAGGTATCATAAGTATGTTAAAAGGATATGTGCTTAACTTAATGCCATTACTCTTTAGGGTCAGGGAATTTGTATAAACCCAGGATATTTTTAACAAACTGTACCAGAGTGCCTTTGTTTTGAGCATAAACCTTCTGCAAGACATCTTCCGTAATATACAACTCAGGATTGTTAAGCGTCATCTCAAGATCATGCAAATCAGATTCGGTCAGCGTCTCATCGTTCTTGATTTTCATAATAGCCGGATGCTCATCTGCCAGCCTCTTTATCCTGTCCTCTACTTTCTCCTTGTAGACCTTCACGTACTCCTGTTTTGCATCCGGTCCGAACTCGATAAGCTTCCTTTGCTGGATCATATCGTCTATATCAAGAACAATGGTTCTGCGCGTCTCAGGAGCCATGTATTTCATCAGGTTTGCAAGCTCTGATATCAGCATCTGTGAATCCTCAAAAGATACATTCTCCCAGAATCTGCCTGAAAGCACTTTTTCTTTGAATGCAAGCTTTGGTTTGACCGCGTTCAGCTCATCAGGCAGGCAATCCACCATTTCCCCTATCTTCGGTTTTAACCGTTCGATCTCTTCCCTGTCCCCTCGCAGGACTGCGACGCCCAGTTTTTCGCATTTAAGCGTAAAAGATGCTTCATTTAAATTGACATCCTGCTTAAATTTCATGAGGGGAGTGATTTTTGTCTTCAGAAAATCTACCGGATCAATCCCAACATTGTCCCAGAGTTTTGGAGATAATGCCTTCTCAACATCCCGAATGTTCTCCCGAACGCTCACAGAATCATTTGGCAGCGATGCAATATCTTCACCAATTTTCCTCTTTACGTTCTCTGCATTCTTTACATCGCCGAGATTCAGGAAATGCTCAAGCTGCCTGAGTCTCATAAGGAATATTCGATTCGTAATAGCTTCCCCGGATTCTTTCTGATCGCCCTCAGGATGCATATCCCAGTTCTCGAAATTATCCCAGAAATCAAATACCTTAAAGTATTCCTTCCTACCATCGGGCAGCCATTCCTTATGCTTGCATGCCTTATCAGACCGAGTTCCCCTGCCCAGCATCTGCCAGAACTTGATTCTTGAGAATACAGGCTTTGCGAAAACAAGGTTGCAGACTTCAGGAATATCGATACCTGTATCCAGCATATCCACTGATATCGCCACTCTGGGCAGCGATTCTTTTTTGAACTCTTTAATAGAAGCCTGCGCCCTCGGGTCATCTGAAACAATTATCCTCGCAAGTCTGCCTTTATATTCAGGATAGAGTTTCTCAAAAGCTTCCCACAGCCTTTTTGCATGTTTTTTTGAAATAGCAAATATAATAGATTTTGCTGGGAGGTTTCCTGATTGATCAACCAGGCAATTATCCATGAATTCCCTGACTATAGCTTCGCTTGTTCCTTTTACAGCTACTTTTTTCTCAAGCTCTGTCCCTTCAAAATTTATTTCATAAGGATCTATGCCCTCTCCAGACAATCTATTTAGCTCACCCAGAGGTAGATCCCGTGTTTTAACTCCTTCAACTTGAAAGTGTGTGCGGGCGCCTGAAATGTTTTTTCTGAAATCGCATAAAACGCCATCATTTACAGCCTCTTCATAATCATATAGAGCCGTAGCCACCTTATTCTCACAGCCAAAGAACCTGAACGTATCTCTTTCTATAAAATCAGCAGGAGTAGCAGTAAGTCCGATCTGGATAGCATCAAGGTACGTAAAAACATCCTTCCATTTGTTATATATGGAGCGGTGGGCTTCATCTGATATAATAACATCAAATTCCGCAGGCGATATCTGATATTTCCCTGAGCTGTCCTTTTGATTATAGATCTCCATGAATGTCTGGATTGTAGATACATACAGCCTTGAGTTCCTATTAAAAACGCCAGAATGAATCATTGATTTTGATTCTTCAGGAAAGAACTGTTTAAATCCGTCATCACATGCTTGTTTCCGAAGAGCCTTTCTATCTGCAAGAAATAAGACCTTTTGAGCCCAATTCGCCTTTAAAAGGATATCTATGATAGCCATAGCCACTCTTGTTTTTCCAGTTCCAGTGGCCATAACGATCAGTGCCTTGCGGTTCCCTTTCTGAATATGCTCTAACACCCTTTTTGTACTCTCTATACTCTTTGTGCGATCTACAATTTTCCCGTCGATATCAATATCCGTAAGAGGTCTCTTTTTTTCGTTCTGGAATCTTAGCCTTTCGAGGTCTCTCTGTGAAAAGAATCCTTTTACGATTCTAGGACCATAACGTTCTCTATCCCAAAACCATATCTCATATCCGTTCGATAAGAAAATAAAAACATCTTTCCCGGTTTGTGCTTTAATATCATTTGCATACTCCTCCGCCTGTTTTTGTGCAGTAATGATCGGATCTCTGGATGTACGTTTTGCTTCGATTATCGCTATAGGTGCGCCAAAACTATCGAGGAGCAAATAATCAACATATTTACTTTCCATATCGTTTTTAAGTGTCTCAAACACTGTTTTGTAGTTCTGAGAGCGAAAATTCGACTGCCTGGTATCTACTTCGATAATTACTTTGGCTCTATCACCGACCTTCCACCCTTGCTCTTTTAATAATAAGTCGATTTTCTGCTTTCTGGTCTGGAATTCGTTTAAATCCATACTTAGCCTTCAATTATGAAGAGTTTACAAGATAATTTTCATTATATTTTTTATGTTTTAATAATCTTTTCTAGCCGTTATAAAGTATCTGTGAATATATAGAAGATGAGTGAATTTGAAATACTTTCAGATTATTGCGTCCTCGTTGGAATAATTGCGTCAATCTCTGCCTCTTTCTGTAATTATATATGTATATCCGTATTATCTCTCGATAGCAATTTATATGATTGAGGAAATGCATAGATCATCCAGAAAGAGTAGTTCCTGTCGGATAAAAGTTGAGAATAAGAGACCTAAAAATGGTATCGGGCTTGATAAAATAATTAAATTCCTGAATGCTCAGAGAGCAGTAATGGATTATGCAGGTTTGAATTAGTTGCATTCTTTGCCGCATTTATTCTACTTTTTGAACCATGATTCACTTTAGTTCAAGGTGGATCTTCACAGCTTTCTCGATATCTCTCAAAATTTCCTCTGGTATTGTCCCGATTCGCTCCTTGAGCCTCTTTTTATCCACAGTCCTTATTTGATTTGCCTTGAT
>JAWOKW010000068.1:0-4074 GCA_033854095.1 Candidatus Methanoperedens sp.
ATGTGCAGCTATCTGGTTGCATGACTCGATAGTAACGACTTTCCTGCCTTCTTCCAAGATTGACATCCCTCTGAGATCCGATTCTCTAAGGTTCAATCCCTCAACCATTGTCCGTGCCCAGTTCATCACAAAACCGGGTCTCAGCGGTATTCCACCTGCTGCGTAGTAAGGTTCAACAGTCTGTCCTCCCTGCACCAGTACCACTGGAATCCCATTTTTGTGCGCATCCAGCAATCTATCCCGCATGGTGAGGGATAGATAGCTGCGTTTGATGCCACTTAGAAAATTTACATCGCTTGAGATGCGCCCGATGAAGTGTGTACTCTTATTGAACGCATATGGGAATCTTGCGGGCGCTTCCTTTGTCATGAATTTCCATATTTCGGCAGCAGATACCGGTCTTCCGTTAGTGAATTCTATTCCGTCAGTTTCTGTAAATACGGGCTCAAGTTCTTCGGGATACCTGAATAGCTCACCCGATTCGCTCATGCTTCAATCTCCGCACTTTCTTTATTTTTTATAAGTTCGACAAAAGCTTCAGCTCTTGTTCGTATAGCTTCGACATCTGAGCCTGCATACTCAGTGTGGATTTCAAGCAGCGGCACACCTTCCTTCTTTAATACGTCCTTTGTCTCGCCTGCTTTGAAGGTGAATGGGTCGCAGTAGCGCAGCGTGTGATATATTACTCCCTGTGCCTTATATTCCCTGATGAGCTGCTTCAGGTTCTTAAGCCGCCTGTCTGTTTCTAAATCAAGATACGGCAGTGCAGCATGAGGAACACGGTTTATATAAGCCTCTGCTATGCCTTTTATAGAAGGCTCCCTGATATTCAGGTCAAGATATGGATTAAGACCAGACCACAGGTCATCGCCTACTATCCTGCCTCCAACCTGCTCGATGATATTTATCAGCTTTTTATCTTTTGGGGGAATGATGCTTCCAGATAAAAGGATGCGAGCATCCCCATTCAGGCTTCCAATTATGGGTTCGCCGTATGTTTCTTTCAGTTCTTTTAGCAGTTCTTGCAAAAGCGAAAGATATTTTTCTCTATCAAGATAGAATCCCGCGTGTACTGCATCAAAAACTTCACGCCATTTTAGAGGTTGGGTGCTTATCGACTGGTATTTATACAGTTGTTTAATTGAGCTCCTTATATCAGCGTAAAGCTTGATGGATGCTGCGAGCTTATTTGTATCAAGTTTAGTTCCTGCGAATTCTTCTAATTTCTGTGTGAAGGATTCAAGTTCTTTAAAGAAATATTCCTGCCCTTCAGGCAAACTGAAATTCCTTGGTACTCCAAGAATCACAGTATTGATCTTGAAATAATATTTTATAAGTTCTGCTACTCGATAGGTTTGCAAGCAGGTTGCGTCTACCGCGACTATATCTGAGTTCCTGACATAGGGATCCTGGTTCTCTGCAAAGAGACCCACGAGCTCTCTTGTAAAAACACAATTTTTTGTTGAAATATACCGTGCGCCAAGCTCAACCAACCTGTCATCTCCTCCTGTTCCAAGCCTGACTGGAATTAGTCCAAGTGCATGGATAATCTCTTCAGGGATATTGTAATTGAACCATCCCACAACCCTGGCTCCTTTTTTTCTTGCATCAGCCAGTTCTTGCGGTCTTTGCTTTACCGCTTTTTCTATCTTTTCTAAAGTCTCCAACACCATCTTCACACCTTTCCGCCGTAGTTTTTAGCAAGTATTGCAGCTCCCAGTGCCCCGACTAACTGCGGATCATATTCAGGCGCAACTATCTTAGCTTTCAGCACTTCTTCAAGGGCTGCTTTCATTCCCACATTCTTTGCCACTCCTCCTGAGAAGAACACATCACTTTCCACACCGACGCGCGAGAACATCCCTGATACCCTGTTGGCGATGGCATGGTGTATTCCTTTGAGGATATTCTCTGGTTTCTCACCCCTTGCCAGGAGGGAAACAGTTTCGGATTCAGCAAAGACTGTGCATGTGCTGCTCATTGGAACTATTTCTTTTGCTTTCAGAGCTAATGGACCAAGGTCATTAAGTTTAACCTTGAAAACATTAGCCATTACTTCAAGGAACCTGCCAGTACCTGCCGCGCATTTATCATTCATCGCAAAATCTATGACATTGCCGTCCTTATCAAGACGGATTGCCTTGCAGTCCTGTCCACCCATGTCGATTATTGTTCTTGTGCCGGGATGCAGGTAATGGGCGCCCCTGGCATGGCAGGTTATCTCAGTCACTGTCTTGTTTGCGTATGGCGCAGAGATCCTTCCATAACCTGTAGCGACGATATACTTCAGGTCATCACGCGAGAGTTTTGCTGCATCCAGAGCCTTCTGGAGAGCGAGCAAGCCATTCTCTTCGGTATTTATCCCTGTTGGAATAAGACTGAAGCCAAGTATCGTACCGTTTGATACAATCACAGATTTGGTTGTTAACGAGCCTACATCTACACCGGCAAACGCGGGTTTATTATTAAATTTTTGTGTCATGATGTCCTCCATTTCCTTAGAGTGATTCTCATTATACCTTTTTCTTATAATACACTTTAGAAACAAGCAACTATCGCCACATTTATTCCAGATACTGCATCACTGCGGCAATATTTTCCATGTGCGCTATTTATCACGATTCACATCTTAACCGAACACCAATGAATATCTCTTAATGGCGAAGATATTGCACTATTTATCCATATAATTATGTATCCCCTTTACAATTAGTACCCCTATGCTTGAGGATGAGTACCAGCTTGATTATTTTAAAGAGAACGGCTTTGTGCGAAAACAGTGCCCAGCGTGCGGCAATAACTTCTGGACGCGTGATGATGAAACTGAATTTTGCGGCGACCCGCCCTGCGTCTCTTATTCATTCATCGGCAGCCCTGTGTTCAGAAAGGAATATGACATATCTTCGATGCGTGAAGCATATTTATCCTTTTTCGAAAAACACGGTCACACACGCGTGAAACGGTACCCTGTTATTGCACGCTGGCGGGATGATATATATCTTACAATCGCTTCAATTGCAGATTTCCAGCCTTTTGTCACATCAGGGCTTGTCCCACCTCCTGCAAACCCTCTGACCATTTCGCAGCCCTGCATACGGCTTGACGACCTTGATGCTGTTGGAAGGAGCGGGCGGCATCTTACCACATTTGAGATGATGGCGCATCATGCTTTTAACTCTCGCGGGAACGAGATATACTGGAAGGACAGGACAGTGGAATTATGCGATACGCTCTTATCAGAAATTGGTCTTGACCTGAACTCGGTGACCTATAAAGAATCGCCATGGGCAGGAGGGGGCAACGCAGGACCGAGCGTTGAAGTGCTTGTGGGTGGGCTTGAACTCGCCACGCTCGTGTTCATGGACTTGAAGCAGACAAAAGGCGGCTCAATAGATATCAAAGGCGAACATTACGAGAAGATGGATAATTACATTGTTGATACTGGTTACGGGCTTGAAAGGTTTGTGTGGGCATCCAAAGGCTCGCCCACGATATACGATGCTGTGTTCCCAAAGATCGTTTCTGAACTCATGGATCTTGCAGGAATCGAACACTCGATAGAAAACCCTGAATATGCGAATATCTTTTCCCAAAATGCAAAGTTTGCTGGCGTGATGGACATAAGCGGACAGGCAAATCTCCTCCAATTGAGAAAGAAAGTAGCAGAGAGCATCGGCACAACAGTTGAAAAACTCCAGAAGCTCATGCAGCCTGTAGAGACTGTATATGCAATCACAGACCATTCAAGGTGCCTTGCGTTCATGCTTGGCGACGGCATCATACCCTCCAATGTAAAAGCTGGATATCTCGCTCGCCTTGTGCTTCGAAGAACGCTTCGCATGATGAAAGACCTTGAAATATGGGTGCCTCTTGTTGATATCATAGAGATGCAGATAAGAAACTTCCCTTAATATCCAGAATTCAGGGAACGCCTCGATACCATACAGGAAATCCTCGCTCTTGAAGTTGAGAAATATGCAGATACTATCGAGCGCGGATCAAAATTGGTCAGGAAAACCGCTATTCATTTCAGAGAGAAAAAGCAAAAAATACCTCTTGGCGAATTGATACAAC
>JAWOKW010000069.1:0-6357 GCA_033854095.1 Candidatus Methanoperedens sp.
TTTTTTTCTCTGCCTGTTTTGCCTTTTTATCTTCTTTGTCCTTAAATGTCAGAAGATGAAATGTATTGAGCTTGAATTTGGATTCATGATACTGTTCCTTCCACCTGCTCTCATCTTTTTCGATATCATGAACGCGTTTTTTAAACTTTTCCAGAAATTCTTTGAAATTATCTATTGAAATATTCAGATCTTTGGCTTTTGAAATTGTATTCGCATAAAGACTGGCATTCCAAGCATCTGTTCCAAGTTCTCTGTATATGAAAATGGCTGAATCGATTTCCTCAAATATTTTGAAATCCCCTAGAACCTTGCATTTATCGGCGTTATCTCGGATAAGCTCGGCACAAAATGAGTGAAAAGTTTTTACATGGATATCCTTTCCCTGAAGGAGTTTCTCGATCTTCTCGCGCATGTTCCTTGCCGCCTCCTTGGAGAAGGTGAGCGCGAGAATCTGAGAAGCATCGATACCTCCCTTTTCCATCATATATGCAATCTTTGCAGTTATCGTTGTGGTCTTACCTGTGCCTGCGCCTGCGAGGATCAATTGTGGGCCTTGTGTATGTTTTATGGCTTCCAATTGGCGCGGTTTAAGGTCTGAAAGTAATGTGTCTAACAAGATTAACACCACCATTTTAAGTTCGTTTAGATGACTACTTCCTTAATAATAATATTTTCTGATAACATTTTATATTTTCATATATCTTAAATCACGTAATATAATTGAGTAAACTTCACTGAATTAGCTATGGAACAGATAAGTGGACAATGGTTCTCAATTCCTGAAGATCAGGTCCGTGAAACCAAGTGGCAAGGGATGCCACTCTAAGAGAGTATCTCAAATAGATGGAAACCGCAAATGGAAGCAAAGAACACCCATAATGGCAGAGGGGCTAACAGATCATATCTGGAAATTGGAAGAACTGTTGATGCTCAGGATACCTATTCAGTGATCGGGATACACGACCATTCTTTTGTATCATCCGATTTTCAAAGGAAATTGATACCTATATAGAATGTTAGAAAATGCCAGTGAAGAAATCAAATATGCATATGAAGATTTCGTAAGTGGTGCTAGTTATTATGATATACCCTATGACCCTATATATCATGATAAAAATCTAACAAAGATTATTCTGTCGGCGGAATCTGGAGAAGGTGGGTTAGAACGCAATTTAGGCTACTGAAATCTTCCTGGTGAAAACAACATAGTCTCCCAATCTATACTCCGACACGGTCCAATTTGGATTAAGCCAGGCATTAGCATGATTATGGCTGCCATTTGACCACCAAGCTGAATATTTGCAAGCTGCAGGTGGTAACGTAAATCCCAAAATCGATTCTATCTCCGCAAAACTAAGCTGCAATCTTTTCGCTTTATTTTCAGAAAGATATTTTTCAAGAGGATAATATTTCCCTGAAGCTTTTATTTCCTTTTCTGTATTATGTGTAATCTTAGTAACGTTCGAGGGTTTTTTCCCAGAGGTACGATTCCATTCTGGTTTAATCTTAAAGATAAGATCACTTTCCATTTCAAAACGTCTATCCGTCTCAGTAAAAAATAACGTGATCTTTGAACCGTTCTTCTTATTTGATAGAATTTCTTTATTTATTCGGCAATTAGTCGTTTGGCCACGTAAGAAACAATTCCTTGGAGATATTGTACCATATCCTATATTATATCTCTTTTCCAAATCATCGCACTCACCAACATATTTAGGGGTGTTATCAATATAAATTAGATAAACGCCTGCTTTACCTTTCCAACAGGATGGAATTCTAAACCGACAAAAAGAACCTTCTCCGAATTCATGTAATGGTAAGTTTTTGGAATTTATATACTCTGATTGGGGATAATACTCTTTGATCTTATTTTCTTCATCAACGTCTGGTTCAATTTCGCATACTTTTTGAAAACGAATTTCAAAGACTGAAATTCCATCAACAATCTGCATATTTTCTTTCCTCATTCAAAATAACATATCAAGGATTAAATTCATTATACAGTTTTTTCGTCAGAACAATAATGGATATTGCCTCTTTCATTGTACCACCTTTTCTTTGATGAATAAATAAGCTCCTTATCCTATTACACTCCTTCCAATCTTCGGAGTATTGTGGTTTTAGATTTTTCAAACTGTGCAAGATATCTTTCATTTCCTTAGATTCATCATAATTACTTAACCGCTTTGCAGCAACTTTTCGCGCCATTACCTCAAAAGCTAAACCTGCAAGTCCTCCAGCGACCATGACGCGGTTTTCCTCAACGAGCGCATTAGCCATATTCAATAAGACGATTTCAAATCCTTTTTTATTATTATTGAAGGAATTGATTATGTGCCTTTCCCTTATCGTCATTATTTTTTCGTCTTCATCAAATTTTATTCTTAATGCATCATTGCCCTTACTATGAGAAATTACCCACAGTGCTTTATCAACATCTGCAACTCTTTTGAATTTATAATATTTTTTTAACTCTCGAAGCGTATTTAGATAATCGAGATAGGTCGAAACGTGGTCCTTATTATAAGGAAGCTGTAACATGTACATCGTTGGTGGACTAAAAATTCCGTAATCATCTGGTTTGACAAACCGAAGAATAATTGAAACAATTTCGATGTGTTTAAAAATGTCGTAGAGTTCTCGCACAAATTCTTCCTCTTTTGGGGTTTCTCCGATATCCGTTGACCATCTTCCATTAAGCGTTGCTATTTTCTTCTCAAATTCCGTTGATAAAAAGGATTGAGGGAATTGCCACCATCTCCCCATAGGCCAGTATTTATCGTTAATGATTTCTTCCAGATCCTTTCGTGATAAGATACCAGTTTTATTAACATGAACAAGGGCTGTTTCCAATTGTTCAAAATGTATTTCACGCCTATAGTTCTCTAGTATCTTGTTTTCGAACTTCTTGAAAGCTTGATCTAGATATGAAGGCATTTATATCGTTCACTCCTGCTCAAATCCCTGACTTGTGAATTTCAGTGTTTTACCATTCTCCATAACAATCCTTACAACGTGATCAGGTACACCTGATGGAATATCGGCATCTATTTCCAATGTAACTTTCACAGTTGAGCCTAATAATCCCGAAAGATGTGATATTACCTCTTCGGCAATTTGACTTGCGTCCCGACCTACACGCGCTGGATCGAGGTTAACGCTACCATAGTACCGCTTTGGTGGTTGTTTCTGTGGCGACACAGTTTTGGATCCACCAACCTTGACCCTGGTAGGACCTCCAATTGTTTCAGGTGGTATGGTAGTTTCTGCTCCATTTTGAGATCCAGGCACTGTTTCTATCTTCGGCTGAACTTCTGCCTTTAATTGACTTGCGGCGATATCAGGTTTAACCAGTAAGCCTGCAAGAGTGTCTTCTGAAATTTTAACAGGCTGGCCACAATGCAGTCCCCTATAGCGACTTTCAACGTTATCAAAACTGTCTGCGTAGGCGAACGATTCTTGTTCCCATGTTAGGATCCTGAGCCCGGAATTTATTGAATCTATCAACACAGCCGGGCCAGTTAACCTATAAAGATATGGATAACTTGCAAAATCCTCAGCAAGCTGTTTGATCTCAACATGGTTTCCTCTCCAGAGAGGGATTTTATCAAGTTCCATGCGTAGATTTGTACCCAAAAGAGCTGGTGTTAGTAATTGATCATTCTTTAGTTTCTTGCTGGCTCTTGCAGCAAGGGAATCCTGGCCAGATAACCTGAATGCTTGAATTTCTACAGGCGATTTTGGATCCTTCTGGACTGGAACCAACAGCCATTGATAGGTTTCAGGAACACGTGCATTGACAGTACTGTTAGCAGAATCTCTTTGTGCCACTGCCTGTTTAACCTGATGTGGGGAAAGATCAAGTGTATCTTTTTCAGCAAGTATCGATTCCCATGCAAGATATTTGCGTATGGCCTCATCAAGGTCCTGAAAACGTGTCTTGTCTGCAGCAAGGAATACCAGGGTATTTCGGTAGAGTCTTGGGCTACCGCCACGGGTTTCAAGGATTATTTTTGCAGCTTCCTCTGCGTCATTTCCTTCTTCTTTGCTGTATGTTTGTTCTATGCCCAAAACCACTAGTCTGGCATGTAGATCTTCGGGCACGTCTCCACTTGATGTTGGCAAAATGTGCACACCTTTGAAATCACCCATTTTCCGAAGATCAGCTCGCAAGAGTCTATCCAGTTCATGTGCTACTTTATCAGGGTCTCGCTTTAGTTGTTCAGCACGATCATCAGCAAGTTTGGTGACAGTGGGCTGGGTGGAATACCAGTAACGTGGCCCATCCTGATAGAGAAACGTAGCCGCCCCTGTCAGCCTCCTCAACGCGTCGCCGAATACAGCTGGGGATTCACCTGGCTGCACGCATCCCAATTTCACTTGCCGATCTTCAAGACCACGATTTGCCGTAGCAGTAGTAGGTGCAGAACCTAGATAGATGGTACGTGCTACACGCCTGCACGCTGCAAACTTCCCCAGATTTGGCACATCTGAATCAATGCGTAGAGGTAGTGAATTAGGACCATCTACGTCTTTCTCGATAATGGGAACCCAGTTATCAGAAAGATAACGCGTCAGTTCAAACTGCACTCGCCGATCTTCGATAGGAATATTAGCTGGAAGGATCAAGGGGTTCTTATCTCCCTTCTCCCAGAGGCTGTATATGACAGCAGCCATGAGGCGAAGTACCCCACGGGTGCGCTGGAACTTTACAAGCGTAGACCAGTCAGTGTAAAGACGGTCAAATATCTCGGGGTGGATCGGATATGCTGCTTTGATGCGTTTTTCATATTCCGCATCACGACATTCAGGCGGGAATTCTTGCTGTTGCGCTCTATAGAGGTCAACAAAAGCTCGTGCAACCACATCACGATCCTTGAACTGAGCCGGATCAGTCATGGGCTCGAATAGCCTTCGGCGTACAATCTCAAAACCTTCCTCTGCAGTTGCGGGTCTCCAGACCGCTTCCACACGTCCTATTACATTACGGAGTCTGTCGAGTGCCTCACGTCCACGCTGACCACCAACTTCCAAATCGTCAGCCCGGACATGGGGTGATGTGGCAGTGTCAGAGGCAGGTAAACTGATAACAAGCAGGCAATTGTTGGCTAGTTTGGCAGATTCTGTGAGCACCTGGGCAAAAGAGAACTGTGTTTCAAAACCGCCTCCTGGCAAATCATTCTGGTCGTGCAGTTGGCGGGCGTAGGCTACCCATTCATCAATAAGGATGATACATGGTCCGTAATCATTGAAGAGTGCACGTAATGCATCACCCGGACTGGTTGCTCTTTCGTCGTCATTACGTACCCGTTCATAAGCTTCTTTGCCACCAAGCTGCCAGGCGAGTTCACCCCATAGAGTATGCACAACAGTTCCATCTGGCTTTGTTGTGGGATTGCCAGGTGAGATTTTGTTACCTACAAGCACCACTGCTTTTGCTTTAGGAAGTTTGGTGACTTTAGCTTCCATGAGCACACTTTCGATGCCTAAAAGTTCGTTTGCCTTAGCCTTACCTGAGAAAAGATGATAAAGTGCCAGCATGGAATGTGTCTTTCCACCGCCAAAGTTTGTCTGGAGCTGTACTACGGGGTCGCCACCAACACCTGCTATTCGCTGTATTGAACTTACTAAAAGGTGCTTCAGGCTTTCTGTGAGATAGGTACGGCGAAAGAATTCAGGCGGATTACGATATTCGTCCGATCCTTCTCCAAGATGCACCTGCCAGAGGTCAGCCGCAAATTCTGCCTGCTGGTAACGACCACTTGCCACATCTCTGTGCGGAGTAATTATCTCTCTCCATGGTTTGAGGTTACTGGAGGCACTTTCGATGACAGTACTTGAACTCTTGCGGCGTTCGTGTCTTGACTGTTCATCAAAGACTAGGCGTCTGAGTTCCATTTTCATCTTGCGAACTTCTTCTGCTTGAGGGGCAGAAACTGCAGTTAAAATTCTTTCAGTTGAGTCCAGTGCACGGTCCGTATCATCGCTGGAGAAAGTTTCCTGATGGGCCCATCTATTGCGCACATCTCTAAGTTCACTAACCAGAGTACGTTCCGCAAATCCGAAGGTTTTTCGGAACACATCATTCCATGCATCCCACATAAGCTTGAGCAATGCAGCTGCATCTAATTGTTCAATTGACTTGCTTGCATGCAGCCAATCATCACCAAGTATCTGATTTGCCTGATTTTGTGCCTGGTCTTGATATGTATTCTCTATCTCTCGCTGCACAAAAGGCCCAAGACCTTCTTTTAGCAGTTCCAGCGCTTTTGCAACACGCTCGTAGTTGGTCATTCCCATTGTTATCTCTCCTCAAAAAGTTGCGTTTGCCCTTCTGGCAGTTTTGTTTCCTCTTTT
>JAWOKW010000070.1:0-3908 GCA_033854095.1 Candidatus Methanoperedens sp.
GCAAATTTTGTTTATGAATATTTCCTTTCTTTTTACTGGGAATAAAGAGCTTAAAACGGAAATATTAGCAAACAACGATGTTTAATCACTTAGCGTGTATGTACGCAGAAATCGTGGCGATACCCTAAAAACCCCTGCCTCAGTCCACTCAAGAAAACGTCTGTGAGCAGAAGAGGAAGAACAAATATCTGTTGAATTCAGCGCATTCCATTGGCAGCCTGTACGTAATACAAAAAGGATCGCGTTCATTGCATTGCGGTTTGGCACACGTGGATTATGGCATCCTAGAGGATGCGGCTTTCCTGGTAGTGTCCCACAAATCGTGACCTTTATAAACCCTATTGAATAACCATGACGGAGCGTGTAAATGAACTACCGAAACACTGAAGCATGGAGTGCTTTTTTTGAAAAATCTCTCAGCATCTATGAGCCTCCATTTAGATTATTCTTTAAGTAGGTCACAGAATTTAGGACACTACCGCTTTCCTGGCGGTAACAACGGCTCCATTTGCTTCCAAAATTCGTCTGGAATACGCCAATTATCATCTTTTACTACAAGTCCCATATCTATTTACTCCCTCCCATTTCAAGTCTGACTTGTAATAATTTGCGCGTAATGCGATATTAACCTATTGAGATAGGCTCTTAATATTCGCCCCCACCCCAATTTGATCGAACGATTCTGGAAGTTCGTCGGAAAAGAGTGTTAATACTCAAAATATTATCAGAAGTTTCTCGAATTCAAACATGCTATTGATGATTGTATCAGAAATGCTCGCTTAAAACATAAGGATGAATTGGGATATTTATTATTCTGGAATTTCCAGTCGTTTAAAGATGTCAAAATCTCAACCGTTTAGAGTATAATCTCCACATAGTAATATTCACCTGAATAATCATAGACATTTGTAAGCTTGCAAACTCCGTTTGCTGCTTGCTGCTGTTTGCAAGCAAACTGCGAAGCAAACTGCGAAGCATACTGAAATAGGGTACTGAGGCCGGCCACAAAAAATAATTTACTCTGGATTGGTGGTTGTGAGTTATGGAAAGTAGATACCTACCGACCTCACCAGGCAGTGTAGCTTTATGTATGATGACTATTTCGATTATTATCATGTATGGATATGATCATAGAATAGCTCTGATTCAGAGACATAATACCCAGACAGTAGGTGTAGTATCCAACAACATACTGCCGGATTTTTCATACATTTATAGCCACAAATCAGATGCGGTAGAAACGCATGTCAATTGAAACTTACGGCAACAAGTCTGTGGACACTACACCTCCCCACAGCGCTTGTAATTGCCGCTGCATACAACATAGGAGTTCCCATCACTTCCCCGGGTTAACCGGTAGTACGTGGTCATATAGTACAGGTTCGTCTGGACAGGATTCATATAGACATAATCCACCCAGCCAGTCCCGTTCTTCAGCGCTCCTGCAATAATGTCATCGTGGAACAGTTTACCGGTAACATCTGTCTTTCCCTTGAAATTGACACCGACCAGCAAGATGTTATCCGCATGGGCGATGATGGTCAGATTCGTGTCATAGACAAAGGCATAGAGCGCCGGGTTCTCCGGGTCCCGATACGGAGCATCCCCTGTATTGATGCGCCGGAACGTGTCGGGTGCGTTCTTCTCAATCGCTGCGGCGGTGGTATTCACGAGGCTAACGACCTCAGCATCCGTGAAGGACTGGCGGGCGCAGCCTACCCCCAGGTTCCGATAGATAATCCGCTCGTATTCGCTGATTCCCTGTGCATCCTTCTGGTTTCGCACCGTTTCGAGGGCCTGCTGGAATGAACTGACCAGCGTGTCAGGGACATCCCTGCTAAAGATATAATAGAAGTCTCTCTCGCCCAAGGTGTATACGATTTCGTAGGCGTCAGGATTTACTCCTGCTTTCTTCATCTCGTATCGCCCGTTGAGATCACCGGTAGCCCACAGGTCGATCTGCCCTCCTTTCAGCATCTGGAAGAGCTCGTCGGGGACCAGCCCGGGAACCAAGTGTGATGCATTCACGCCCTGGCTGATGAGTAGGTCGTTTTCAATGGAAGACTTCACCGCGCCGATCCGATACCTGTTCAGATCCTCGGGAGAGGCTATCGTTATATTCTTGCTCATGGGAGCAAAGAGAACGAAGCTGGACTTGGTAAACGGTCCTGCCCATTTGTAGAGTGGCTCGCGTTCGGGCGAGCGAACGATGGAGAAGAAGACGGTGCTCGTGTTCCCCTGCGCCTGCTGGAGACCATCCGCCAGAGGAACAATACGGACATCTGCCCGGGTGCGGTTCACCCCTATGTTCCGGAAGATCGCCTCCAAAAACTCAATAGAAATACCGGCGGGCTTCCCTCCCTCCTGATAGTCGAAGGGAGGGTAATCTTCGGCCAGGTAATTGAGTTGAGCAAGCCCAATGGACGGAATGTACCGCCCGAGGATCCTATCATAGGTGCTGATCCCTTCTACATCTTTCTCCTGTTTGAGGGCATCAAGTGCCTGCTGGAAGGACCTCACCGTTGAGTCCGGAATGTCCTTGCTGAAAGCATAATAGGAATCAATGTTCTGCAGCGTGAACACAACCTTAAAAGAGGAATTGTCGCTGGTCACCTGCTGGGCGATGGTCCGGCCTACTATCTCCGGATAGCACCAGAAGTCTATCTCGCCACGGGAGAGTTTTCCGATGAGCACGGATACATTTGTGTCGTATACCAGCTGGCTCCTGTCAATCCCAGCATCCAGGAGCTGCTGGATGGCGGCGTCATCGGTGACCACTCCGATCCGGTACCCCCTCAGGTCTCCGGAGCTCTTGATGGTGATCGACCGATCCCGCCCGGCAAAGAGAACATACCTGTCCGTAGAGATGGGCCCTGCCCACTTGAAGGACTGCTCTCTCTCGGTCAGCCGGTAGGTAGAGAAAAGCACGGTGTTCTTCCGGGTGAGGGCGGCCTGATATCCTTCCGTCCAGGGAACCAGGTGAACCTGATCCGGTGTCACTCTCCTCCCCATCTTCCCGGTGATTTCCCCGAGAAGATCGACAGCAACGCCCTTCAGCGTACCGTTCTCTTGGTAGTTGTAAGGAGGGAACTGTTCGGTGTAATAGGTAAGGGTGACCGAATCAGGGGTGATGATAGGGCCTGTGGATGGCTGCCCAGGCTTTGAAATGCATCCGGATGTCAGGAAAAGCGCTCCTGTGAGTACCAGAACAAGAATGAGACACGTCAAACTGTGTGAAAACCCCAAATTTTGCGAGTTCGATTCCTTATTTTTCGATTTAAAGGTTTTATAGAGCTTATTTTCTGTGCAAATGTGACTTTTCACACAACCTGATGTATACCACCAAACCCGCCACATAGATGAGAGTTTGGAGGTAATGCCATAAATATATGTCGATATTCAGTACTGTCAAATCTTCGTCAACTAAAACCTTCATGGCGGATAAATTCTATCACTTGGACATTCTAAATATAATTTGTCTATGTTCCTTTATTTAGTTGCGCAGCGACATAGTTATTCTTTCTCTTTTTTCACTTTTTATGGCATAAATATTATCATTTGTTTGATAATAATTGTAAATAACAAAGAATATCAAACCGAGAAGGATTCAGTTCGATGAACTTGAAAAAATTATATCGTCTGCTCCCGTTTAATTACCTAAACAATTTTAATATAAATGTAATGTTCAAGTGATAGAATTTACCTACTATAAAGTGGGCTATGAATCCTGATTAGGGTACCGCCGAGATTTGTCCGTAAATATACTTTAAGGAAACTTGTCGAGACCATCAACTTAAGGATTTATAACTCTAAAGAATGATCCCGTACATACATCTCACATTCAAGAGGTTGTTACCAATTAAGGGGTATTTATTGAAAAATTAACTGTTTTTCGATTGCATTTGAAC
>JAWOKW010000071.1:0-3203 GCA_033854095.1 Candidatus Methanoperedens sp.
TTAGAAAATCCATGTCGCTTATTTCATCAAAGCTCCCATCTGCATAGCTTCCAAAAATGGCAAGAGAAATAATATTCGGGTCGATTTCAAGGAATTTCTCTTTCGGCTTTGATGACAGCACAAAAGCGATGCCGTATGCTTTTTTCAAAGGTGCGACTATACTATTGTCAGTGTTCAGCCTGTAAATATGGGCAAGACCTTTTTCTTCTTTCAAAAGCAACCCGTCTTTTTCAAAGGACTTTACAGCATCGCTTACACTGGCGGGACTCACTCCAAGTTCTCTCGCAAGCTGTTTTATATGGAACGAGGTGTTTGGATTTTCCAGGAAATGGGAGAGGATTTTCCATTGTACATATTTTCTGAATAGTTCAATCAAATGAACCACCGTTCAGTATATTATACGCAAGTTCAGTATAAAAAACTATCATTACCCGAATCTGCGGTTATTCACACACGAGGGCTGCTGAATAGGTTTGCGCCATCTCATCCTTAGAAGTAATCCCGACTGCTATGGAATCTGCATACCTGTAGATGAATTCAAACACTGACTTTTCAGGGGAAAGTTTTCCTGCAGCAAGAGGCTTGATAGCGATAATTGCCTTCTTTGTATTCTCAAGAGCCTTCAACATCTGGCTCCATCCCATAACCGATTGGATTCACTGGCGCAAGATATGCCTCAAAACCCATGTTATCAAGCAGTGGGATGGTCGTGCTAGGAGAATGGGTAGAGGCTGCGGGCTTAGCTCCGGTCTCTTTGATCATATCGATCCACTCACTTAGCCTGTAATCTATCCCATCACAAAACTGAGCATGCACAGAAACATATTCAGGCTCAAGAGGCAAAACAAGATCAAGATTTGAAGAAAAGTCTCCTCTGGGAATCGTGACCGCAACAAAGAAATCACCAGTAATCTCTTGCGCTTTCTTCAGCGCTGCAACAAGAGGCTGATAGCCGACGAGCTGGACAGCCTTAACTCCAAGTTTGGCTGAATGCACAAAAAGCCGGGTCATATTTTCAGGCTTTTCAAAAAATAACTTCCTATACTCCTGAGACTTTGATCCAAACTGGCCCGCACCAATAAATGGAGACGTACCCATCATCAACCTCGGCAAATCAACCATATACCCTCATTTACCTGCCGTCTTATGCATGTTTCTTTTGCCATTCGGCTGTTTTAAGAAGTCGCAATACCACATCTCGAGGTACAACCACATCTCCTTTTTTCTTATTGAGAAGAATCCAGGAGTTCAGCGAACTGCAAATCGTTAAGACCTGTCTGTCATTATCCACGTTTGCAGCAATAAGTCCGGCTACCTCATCACGGTTTATGATTTTTAAACCATATATCTGTTCTATCATCATCAACTGTGCCTTTGATTGGTCTTCGATTTCGTCCATAGCAGCATATTTCTGGCACTTATGGTTTAAACCTTTTCAAGATTATTGAAAATCTTTTCATTTATAAAAAACAAACTGGAATCTATGTCGGATATATCCATTACCGCGCCCGATGATATCGAGGATAAAATTAAAATGCCTGCTGCAGGGCTTCGCATGGACAGGTTCACTGTGATCAGAAGCATCATAGACGCTGGAGTGCGTCAAAAACTGATAGAATATGCATTAAATCAGTTTATGGAGAAGAAGGTCTCCCTGGCAAAAGCGGCTGAGATCGCTGGTATCTCGATCCGGGAAATGCTGGATATCCTGAACGATAAAGGCATACCTCTCCATATCTCCCAAAAGAGCATTATGGAAGATTTTGAGGCAGCAGTTCAATGATCTTTATATTCAACTCGACTCCACTGATATATCTATGCAAAGTGGGTCTTGACTGGATTTTTCAGGAACTGGATTCTGATTGCATAATACCTGATGCTGTATACGAGGAGGTAGTGACAAAAGGTAAACAGGCAGGGAATCCCGATGCTATCGCAGCCGAAAAATTGGTCAAAAACGGCATCATTTCGGTGAAAAAAATAGATAATAATAACAAGTTTACACAGCTAAGCTAGGAACTCCATAGAGGGGAGATTGGAGTACTATCGCTCGTAAAAAGCATGGGTGGGGTCGCGATTGTAGATGACGATATTGCAAGAACGGCAGGAGAAATCCTGGGCGTAGAAGTACATGGGACGATATATCTGATCTTTCTGATGGTTCGAAAAGGCAAATTATCCAAACAAGATGCGAAAGCCAGAATAAACAATATGATAACAGAAGGCTTCTGGATGGGACATAAACAATATCTGACTGTTCTTGATTTGCTCGATAAAATGTAAATAGCAATTGTCAATTAAATATAACAGATGTAAACTGAAGATTACAGTGCGTGTCCTCTGACCCTTCTTTGAATGAGGGAACGATAGCTTTTATTTATAGGAACTTAACCCTTTTTGGCGGTTTTAGCATCCTCAGAACGTTCTGGAACTGCCTCTTTTGACGCTTCTTCCTTCATTTCATAAATCGTCCGCATGCGTTCTATAGCAAGATCGATTGCTTCGGTCTCACTCCTGTATATCTTGTGATCAATTAGCCATTTCAAGTTTTCAATCGTGCGCTGGCTGAACGCATAGTTTCTTCGCACGCTTGCTTCATCCAATTCTTTGCGTTTCATGTGTACGTATTATATTACATAAAAGTATTTATACCTTGACAACATATCTTAATGAGTACGTATTATAGTACAGAAATGAAAACCATGATAGAACAAGCACTGAATGGCTTTGAAATACATCATCCTGCTCAGACAGCAGTACCTTTTAAAAAGGCATAGAAGGCATGACGCAGACAAAATTGCAGACAAACTCAGGTAAACAGCAGCCGTATATTTACCTTGACAAACTCTTGATCGAGGAGGCTTTCAAATGGAAGAAAGGGAAGCTGCTTGAAATCGCATACAGTATAGACATCAGGCACGTTGTCATTTCTGATGAAGGTACCAGGAGCAGGAAATTACAGAACACATCCATTGGGTATCCTTATGTTTATTTAGACAAGAGAATGATAATCAGGGATTTCGGATGGGAAAAAGGACAGCCTTTAAATGTAAATTATGATGTAGCGAACGGGTGTATCGTAATATCAGAATTGAATGGTGGGAGGGTAAAAGATGTCCTGGTCAAGCCTTGAGGAACTCATCAAAGATATGATGGCTCTGTTATATGGGAATGAGCCTGACCCCATGTTCTCAGAAGTGGTA
>JAWOKW010000072.1:0-3578 GCA_033854095.1 Candidatus Methanoperedens sp.
ATTCTATCAATAGACTGATTATCTGCTCGGAGGACTTCGTATCCAGATTGGCTGTCGGTTCATCCGCAAGCAAGAGCGTGGGTTCGTTGGCTAAAGCCCTTGCAATCGCCACCCTCTGCTGCTGCCCGCCTGAAAGCTCTGTCGGTTTATGATCCGCCCTGTCAGAAAGACCGACCAGGTCAAGCAGCTTCATTGCTCTTTCTTGAGAATCTTTTCTCCTGACAATCAGCATTGGAAATGCAACATTTTCCAGCGCGGTAAGCTCCATAAATAAGTTGAAGAATTGAAATATGAACCCAAGCTTTTTAAGCCTGAAATCAGCACGCTGATCTTCATTCATTTCCGATATGTCAATTCCCTCGATTATAACCCTGCCTGAGGTCGGCACATCCAGCATCCCGATCATATTAAGGAGCGTGCTTTTTCCGCTGCCTGATGAGCCCATTATCGCAACGAATTCTCCTTTTTCTACTGCTATATTCACCCCTCTGAGCGCGGGCACTTCAACTTTGCCCATCAGATACGTCTTACTTAAATCCCTAGTCTCGATTATATTAGCCATGCCATATCGCCTTGATTATGTTTATCCTCGATGCCCGCCATGCAGGGTATAATCCTGCAAGCAGTGTCGCAAGCAAAATTATTATTGAAGGTACCAACGCGAGGTAAAATGAAAAAGAAGCACTGATTACATTGGATTCCGCAGTGCTCAGCATGATCGGATGAACTTCCCAGTATTTTGTGATGCCAAGTCCCATCAGGCTTCCCAGGATAACTCCTGTAATACCGAAAATCAGGGATTCAGCGAGAATGACATGCATCACAATAGAGTTCCGCGCACCTATTGCTTTCATTATCCCTATCTCTCTTATTTTATGCTCCACCCTTGTATACATCAAAACGCCCACAGAAATAGAGGCTGCAACCAGACTGAGAATAATAAACATGTTTGAAATGAACACCCAGTTGCTCTTAAGCCTTTTAACATAAACCGCCTCTTCCTCCCATGTTGTTACTTTACCGTTAAACCCCTGCTGCATGATCAATAATTTGTATTTTTCAGCTAACTGTATATCATCGAGGCGCACGATTATTTCTGAAGCATTGTTTTTTGCATCTAAAGTTTCTTCTAATTCCTTCTTGTTAAGATACGCACCGCTGTCAAGGCTTCCAATTCCAGTCTTTATCATCCCTTTCACATGGTAATCTTTTCTTAAGCCGTTGCTGAACGTAACAGTTATGCTTTCCCCGGTATCCACTTTAAGTTCCTCTGAAAGTGCACTTCCCAGAACTATTTCTTTCCTGTCTGTGTCGCTTAAGAACTTTCCATTTACCACCCTCTCGGATATTTTGGTGGTTCCCCGCTCATCCGAAGGTGTAAGCCCTATCAGAGGGGAAGGTCTTATTTTTTCTTTTCTGGTTAATACTGCCTGGTCTGTCAGTCTTGCCGAGACCCCATTTACCTGAGGCAGCAGCCTGATTTTGCGTTCAATGCTATCAATATTTTCTATAAATTTTTTATCCTCTTCCGAATGTATAATAATGTGCCCGTTTGCTACATCGATCGTGGTTTCGTACAGGTTGTTGATTACCCCATCGAACAGCCCCTGCATCGGAATCATGATTGCAACACCAGCTCCAACGGCTATGCTGATCAATAAAAAAGTTTTCTTATCCTTGAAAGCATCCTTAACTGCCAGAAATAGAACTGCATTCATTGCTTTCACTTTCTTCTTATGAAAAACCAGTAAACACCCGCAGCAGCTATAACAAACAGAATTACAGCAAGAACCGACACGCTGCCGCCCGGATAAACCATAAGTTTCAGTTCTTCATTTTGTTCATGTTTTCCCAGATCGTCCTCATACTGAACAGTTAGATTGTACCTGTAATCTCCAGCATCATCAGCACGCAGGTTAAAGATGGCTGGCGCATCATTATCTGGCTCAATCTTGCCAAGATATGCTGTTTTTGTACCTGTAAAAGGGATATCTATGTCTGCTTTCACAGACTTTGCATCGCAGTTGCCTGCATTTTCGATCCGTATCGTTAATGTTATGTAGTTCCCCTTTTCGATTCTGTTTGGATCGGTATTGATACCTGCAATATTCAACCTGCTTTTGCCCAGCACATTAATGCCGATGAGTTCGCTTGATGAAAAATTTCTACCGTCTTCGCTTTGATAATCCAGCCGAAAAGGTACTGAGTACGATGCCGGCACAGCATTATCTTTTGCTAAAAAGCTGTATTCTAATTTTTCTGAGGACGCGGGAGATAATTTTTCTATTAAGCGTGTGTTCGTACCTTTGGAAATGAACGGCAGGTTCTCTATTAAAGACGTTACTCGTACAGCACCTGCAATGCCGGTTCCATTATTGGAGACTGAAAAATTTAGATTAAAATTATCACCCGGGCTTATAGTTCCAGGTTTAATCGTTATATCAGAAATCGCAAGCTGCGGTACTCCTCGCACCATGACATTGAAGGTTTTATTTGTTTCACGCTGTTGGTCGTTGCTCAGCCAGCGTGCCTGGAATTCAACTTCATAAGCTCCAGAAACTGCAAGCGGATCGATGTGCAGTGAGTAGGTTTCAACTACCGCACCGAATTTCATCATATTTCCAATATTGATGATGCGGTCGTTTTCATTCTTGAGTATAATGGGTGAATCAGGTAGAATCGTGAGTTTTACATTGTCTATTTCACTGAATTCATTCACGAGACTGACGGACAGCACCAAATCCTGACCCGGCTCAACAGGTTGGGGTAAGAGCTTATCTAAAACGATTTCAAACTCAGCATTAGCAGGGGTGATTATAAAGGCAAGCGCCAATATTACAATTATAATTGATTTTTCCAAAGTTATTTGCCTCCTCAAGTAGTAATAATTCAGAATATAAGTAAATTTTCCAACAAATAAACTCGGAAAAGGTGCAATATGAGAATGCTTGAGGCGCTTGAAAAACTGGGTCTTACAGAGTACGAAAGTAAAGCATATACAAAATTGGTGGAACACGGTCATCTGTCTGCTAAAGAAGCAAGCAGGCTGACCGGTATCCCCTATTCCAAGGTATATACGACTCTTATCTCTCTGGTCGATAAGGGATGGGTAAGCGTTAAGGAAGGGAGACCGAAGAAGTACAGACCCATAGAGCCATCTTTCGCATCTGAGCTAGCCTTCAAAAGGCAAACTCAGGATCTTACAGACGCATCAAAAATGATATGCGATTCACTGCAGTCGTTATACAGCGAGGATGCAGCCGCCGGAAAGTCTGAAATCTGGAGTATTAGAGGACATGCCAATGTATTGAGGAAGTTCAAAGAGATAATCAATTCATCGTATCACGAGATTTTTTGCCTCCTGATAAACCCTGATGACAGCGATCTTATACAGATAAGCACTATGATTCAGGAAGCGATGGAAAGAGGGTGCAAAGTGATTGCTTTTCATAAGAAATCTCCAGAAAAGGAAGTTAATCCTGCCATCAATAATTTGCTCGTATGGGAATCTTCACATAAAATTACAGGGAGAGGGATTTTCCTTTTCGCGGATTCTAAAATCATATTTTTAGGCTCAC
>JAWOKW010000073.1:0-3019 GCA_033854095.1 Candidatus Methanoperedens sp.
CAATCTTGAATCGAGTATAGAAGATCAACTGAGAGAGAAGTTCGTATTAAAGATGCTCGGACATATACCTGCGGATGCCGAATGGAAAGGAGACTTCTGCATAATCTTGCATCATGGGGAACCGAAAGTGATCCTTGAGATTGAGAATGCTCGCGCTTTAAACATCCAGTCCCTGCTCGATGAATACATGCAGACCACAGACCACTACTTCGGAGACTCTGATTTCATAAGGTATCTGCAGTCCCGCAATATCAAGGTGCTGAGTCATCCTTTCGATGAACTGACAACAGGAAGGCGATAATTCATGTCTAAAGCCAAGATTCCACAGATTCTAAAGCTGCCATGGACTTCTCTTGAGAGCGCTGAAGCAGAAGTACGTCATATCATTGTAAACAAGCAGGAGTTCTATGCAATATCCTATGCAGGGAACCTGCTGTTCACTCCAGAGGAGATCAGTGCAGCTCATCTCAGGTTCATCAACTATCCTACAGTAGAAAAGACATGGCCTGTATGGATATTATCAGAGTCTGATATCAAAGGGGTAGCCAAACGGTTCGAATTAAACATAGAAGGGTTAGACCCTGACCTGATTGTTCACCATTTCAAAAAAGGGTTCCTGCCGTTAGTGGATTCATGGGATGAGGTTCTCAAAGAAGCTATCGAACATGCCAGGATAGAGCAGTTAATCCAAGAATAGACAGAGGGGCTATGGCGACACAACTTACTCTTGCATTATTTGAGAATATCGAAGAGCCAATAGCTGTCATGGATGCGATCAAGCCTGCGAATGAATCATCGAAAACTTCCGGCATTACTATCCCCAAAGAAGCTTTCATCGGGCTTCCGGGATTATTTCCAGCGGACTTAAAATCCCAGATAATAGATGAATCGATATCAGAAATTGATAACTTCGATCCAGGACAAATCCCATTCGACACTCAGGGAGATTCAAACGAAGACCTCTGGCGAGCAGTTAAAGAAGGAGAGATAGACCGCGATAAGATATTCCATGAATACAAATCCCTTGGGCAGACAGTAACGATCGAAGGGAACAGGGGCATTCCAGACCTTGCGAAAAAGAGAACATTGAATTTCCAGCAGCATTTCACACCCCAAATAATAGCAAGATTCCTTGCCCAAGCACTGAGGCTCGATATACCTGTGCAGGCATCAGTCGTAGACAACATCTGCGGAATAGGCAGAATGTTCCAGTTCCTGAACCAGTCCTGCGACCTTGCAGGAATCGAAGTGGAAGAGAAAGCCTATTATATGGCAAGAACTCTGTTCCCGAAGGCTAACATTATCCATGACGACCTGATAAATCACCCAGGAATAACAGCAGACTATTTCATCATCAACCCTCCGTTCTCGATCCAGTTAGAAAAGAAAAACTGCGGGTTCGCCAATGCAGGATGGGGAGACCTCGGACCTAGAACGAGCGTAAAATCGCACATAGCAGCTATGGAAGCAGCAATCAATGGCGTAAGATATTACGTGGCAGCCATGCTCCCTACAGGCTATTTCACCAATGAGGAAACGCTGACATTTGAAAGATGGGTGAACCATAGAGCAAGACTTGTTTACAGACTGGATATAGATGAAAAAGCCTTCACAAAATATGGATTCACCTGGCCGTGTTCTGTAATTATTTATAGCACAGAGCATCTTGACAGATATGATCCGATCCATCATCGAATCCAGACTCTTGATGAATCTACCCTGGCGCAGGAGCTTGCTATACTGCAGGCATCAGAGGCTGGGAAAGAGATCGAGGAAACCATAGAGCACATCAGGAAAAGGGGAGTAATGCCCTTTACAAAGCTGAAAAAGCACATGCTTGAGCAGATACAGGAGCCGCATACAACTCTGCCG
Organism: Candidatus Methanoperedens sp.; assembly: GCA_033854095.1. Taxonomy (GTDB): domain Archaea; phylum Halobacteriota; class Methanosarcinia; order Methanosarcinales; family Methanoperedenaceae; genus Methanoperedens. Next base: position 1,873 of record JAWOKW010000073.1, read on the forward strand.
CTGACCGGCACAAATAAGGCAAAGCTCTGCATGTCTCCTGATGCAAGCTGCCTGAATATAAAGGTCGATAACGTCCTCACTGCTCTTAAGGTAAATGAGTTCAGGAAATCGCTGGGTCATGAATGGAATGAAGGGCTAAGGGAATACACAGAACATGCTGACGTGATGCTGAGAAGAAGGAACCTGCTTGAGAATCCATCAGTGATCACTGAAATATCAGACGCCCTTCATCGAGCCAATATCGAGCTTACGCCTGACCCTCAGTTTGTCAACTGGCAGTTAAAGAAGATGAGGTGGCTGGAAAGACAGCAGGCACCGTTTGAGCAGTTCATCAAAACAAAAGATGGGGAATGGGTATGCCTCCATGCAGATGACGGAATCAAGTCTCTGTATCCAGAGCTTTACAGAGAGAGGTTGAAGAAATTGGAAAAGCTCGGCATTGATTGGCTGTGGCAGTTCCAGAAAGAAGATGTCACCAGGATGAGCATGAAAGATACCAACCTAATGTGTTGGTCAATGGGACTGGGAAAAGCGCGTGGCATCGTTGCAATGGCTCTGATGTATGGAGTCAAGCACAGCCTCATCGTAGTAGAGCCTAAATTAAAAGACGAGTTCGTAAAGGAGTTAAAGAATCTGGGCATAACCGACTATCAGGTAATAACCCATGAGAAGCACCTCAAAACACTGAAAAAGCTCAACCTCATAGCCTACAACCTGCTCTGGCGTCCTCTTAACGATCACACAAAGAAGACCTTTGCAAAAGCGATGAGACGGAGATTCCAGTTCATAGCCATCGATGAAGCGCATAAGATAAAGGCAAAGGACAGCGAGCAGGCAAAAGCGGTCAGAATGTTGAAAGCAAGGTATAAGCTCCTCTCAACAGGAACGCCGATAGCAAACTATCCCAGGAATATATTCAGCCTCCTGGTATTTGGATGGGGAGATGCGACTGAACGCAACCACTACGGTTACTATAACCCGATAGAGCGCGTGGATGAGGGCAGGCATCAGAACGGCTACACCACAGGCACGCGCCAGTTCAAGGAGGATTTTGTCAGTATAGAATGGGTGACGCCGCAGTTCGCCCAGACGCTTGACACTGGAGCGAAGGCAAGAGAAATGCCCAAAATAAAGGATCCTGAAAAGT
>JAWOKW010000074.1:0-5567 GCA_033854095.1 Candidatus Methanoperedens sp.
TAACAGAGAAGGAAGATGTTGGAACAGAGGCAGAGTACTGGCGTGGACGTATTGTAGATCCGACAGGTGCGTTCTTCGTGTACGCAGGACAGTACCAGCCAGAAGCAGCAGAGATTCTTGCAAAAACTATGCCTCCGGAGTTTATCGCTATCGTTGGGAAGCCTGCTATCTATACCACTCCAGAAGGAGATATTCTAACATCCATAAGACCAGAATCCTTAGAAGTTGTTGATTCAGCCACACGAGATAGATGGATAGTGGATGCGGCAAAGCATACTATGGCGCGTCTTGAGAAATTGCAGGGGAATGGGCCTGATGCTGTTAAGGCGAGAGAACATTACCATACTAATGTCGAGCAGTACAAGATAATGGTGACGCAGGCATTGAGATCATTGGGAGCGTAGTAAGGTATAGGTAGTATCTTTATTCTATTAAGGAGTTGCGAATACCCCAATCTGAAGACTAATTGTATTAAGTTTAGCTGACCGGCTAAATACTGTTACAGAGAGTAATGCCAATGACATGAGGCTGCAACTGAAGTAGTACCAGTAATTGAGAGGTATCTTTGATCTGTTACAGAGAGCAACCCCGATGATATGAGGGTGCAACAAAGAGAGAAGTTCCTCGTTTAAGTCCATTTGTAAAGTCGAAGAGCAGCATGCCAATGATATGAGGCTGCAATGAATTCCCATGTACGTATTGAATGCATATTCTACGTCGAAGAGCAACATGCCGATGATACGAGGCTGCAACCGCTTTGTGCTGATTAAAGAAAATGTAAAGAATGAGTTACAGAGAGCAAGCCCGATGATACGAGGGTGCAATACAAACTGGCATATTTCTTTGTCTGAGATTTCTGTTGTCAAAGCTTAACATGCCGATGATACGAGGCTGCAACTAACCTGCTTGGAATGGATGGTTCAATATCTTTGGTCAGTCAAAGAGCAACATGCCAATACCTTTGTAGCGGACTTATTCTCCGAATCGGGCAATTCTAAATATTTAAAGCGTGAAACTTATTTTTCCAATCATTTTAACTGCCTCCTTTATCCCACTTCTTTTCATCTATTTTTGCGTAATTGCTTTTTATTGAAACTTTGATTGTATATTTATTCACTTATTAACCCCAATTGTATTTGAGATTACATTACACCTGATCTCGCCACTTCCACAAGCAAATTTTGTTCCCTTTTACAATTTGACAGATAAACTTTTAATTAGACCGCCAAGTTGAGGTAATGAGTTAATTCCTAAGCTTGAAGAATTGGAAGCATTCCAACACGATAACGTAAAATCGAGCACGTTTGATTAGGTTATTTTGGAAAAAGAAGTGTTTATAACACTTATACTGAAATGGTACTAACCGTGAATACCTTGCTTTTGAAGTAGGGTACGATGCAGGCTTTTCTTGCTCTGTGCAGGTCTTTATATAGGCTCTTGCGATATTTTAATCTTCACGGAAATACAAATAAAAACCGAGATTGGTTAAATGCTGTTGCAAAGAGCAATCCCGATGATATGAGGGTGCGACTCGGGTATCAGTTTATCATAGACATCTGGTCCGTACAGTTGCAAAGAGCAATCCCGATGATATGAGGCTGCAACCTTTTTATAAGGCCTGTTTCCTGAGCTGCATTTCTCGTTGCAAAGAGTAATGCCGATGATATGAGGCTGCAACTCAAACCAAATGATTGCCAACGCTCTTATCCCTTGGTTGCAAAGAGCAATGCCGATGATACGAGGCTGCAACTTTGGATTTTGGAAATACTCGATAGGATTGAATTTATGTTGCAAAGAGCAATGCCAATGATATGAGGCTGCAACTTTAGCATATTTGAGAGCATAGCAGCTACTGTAAGTAAAGTCAAAGAGCAACTTGTCAATGATATGAGACTGCAACTAATATGTCCATTTTTTTATATTCACTATATATTGTGTCAAAGAGCAACGCCAATGATATGAGGCTGCAACCTTCCCCGGTTATCCTTAGTCTCCCTAGAATAGATGGGTCGAAGAGCAACAGGCCAATGATACGAGGCTGCAACTCTATTGTTTTATGTTCTTCAAATCGAAGTCCTTCTATCGAAGAGCAACAGGCCAATGATACGAGGTTGCAACCAAACGAGAGATCTATTTGTTGGTTTATCTTGTAAAAAAGAATCAAATAATAGCGTGCCGATGATACGAGGCTGCAACTCTGGTATGCATCAATTAAACGCTGGATTCGCATATAAATCAAAGATCAACATGCCAATGATACAAGGTTACATTTCCAATAGGAGTTTTTCCGGTATAAGTCCCAAGTTTGCAACTTCATAATTTTTTGAGTTTAGTAGCATCTAAGCAACTTGTTTTTTCGATGTTTTTCTGATGAATCTGGAATTCAGGATATGGGTATGCTCCTGGAATGAATGGTCTGAGAGTTTTGAAAATTTTTCTGAGATAAGTCTCTGCACACCAGTAATGAGAGTTAAAAACTTGTAAAGTCACATACTTGGGATTTATACCGGAACAACTCCAATAGTAAGAGATAGTACAATCCTCTACCATAGCTGCAGTGTAAAAGAACACGGAGGAAATCTATGCAAGTGCATAAGATGGATGCCCGCTATTTTAATAGTGAGAGGATATCTATATCAATACGAAACCATGCTAAATTCATACAACATCCAATTTTGCGGTGCAGCATGTGGAGTCACAGGCTCGATGTACCTGCTAACGATAGATAATAGAAAACTCCTTCTTGATGCAGGAGCTTTTCAAGGAATTAATGCAGATGCAAAGAATTCGGCAGCACTTACGTTTGATCCCTCAGATATAGATTACATATTTTTAAGTCATGCGCATTACGACCACACTGGCAGGCTGCCCATGCTTTGTCAGAGGGGATTTGAAGGCGAGATTATAGCCACGCCTGCTACCAGAGACCTAACATTTCGGATAATGGATGACTCTTTAAGAATACAGAAAGAAGAAAGCGATGGTGGCGAATTATTATTCAGTGAACCTGATGTAAGAAAGGCAAAAAGCCTTTTCGCACAAGTAAATGAAGATTACCCAGAATGGCAGGATGACAGTAAAAAGATAAAAGTAAAATTCATCTCATCAGAACATATCCTTGGAAGCGCTTCGATATTCATAGAAGAGCCAGTTTTGCTTCTTTATACTGGCGATATAGGCGGTGGAACATCAAGCCTTCATTCAATTCCAGAACCTCCTAATACCTGTGACTACCTTATAATCGAAAGCACATACGGAAACCGCAGCCTTGAAAAAAGCCATGCTGAACTCTTATCTCAGTTAAAATCTGCTGTAGATTCCATCAAAAAGAATAACTCACGGCTTCTGATCCCAGTCTTTTCTATAGACAGAGCAGAAGAGATCCTGTACATGTTGCATGAACTTGGCATCAAAGAAAAAATCTATCTTGATACTCCAATGGGTATTGATATCCTTGATATGTATTCGCACAACAAATATCTATTATCAAAGATTTCAGATGAATTCATAAAGAGAGATTCAAAGCATATTGATAAAATCTTCCATCCAGACAATTTTGAGAGGATAAGAGCAAGAAAAAACAGCGATGAACTTGCAGAATCAGATGAGTCCTGCATAATACTTGCAAGTTCAGGAATGCTTGAAGGCGGACGCATAAGGAAATATCTGCCCCGCTTTCTTCCAGATGAGAAAAATATACTGCTATTCTCAGGTTACCAGGCAGAAGAGACGCTTGGAAGAGAGATATTAGACGGAAAACAAGAGGTGGATGTGGACGGAACTCTTGTAAAAGTCAAAGCCAGCATAAAGAAGATTGAAGGGCTTTCAGCCCATGCCGATAAGACTGCGCTTTTAAATTACATAGACAGCTTCAAAACACTTCCATCAAAGATTTTTATAGTTCACGGCGAGAGAACAGCAGCAGATGAATTATCCGAAGCTATAAAAACAAAATTCAGGATAAAAACAGTGGTTCCAGAAATGAACGAAGTCTATCAGCTTTCAGCAGGTGAAATTAAGGAAAGGATAATAGTAAAAGACATTACCACTGGAAAAGTACCTCTGAACTTTGAGAACATAGCAGGAAAAAAGATAGCACTGTTCGCAGGCGGGATAATTGATAGAGGTGACGGTTACTCCCTTGTCTCGGCAGGCGAAATAGAAGAAATACTCTGGGATTTAAAGAACAGAGCTTTATCTTTAAAACCAGAGGTTACTGCGCCGCTGCCAGAAACTCCTTCAGCAGAAGCAGGGACAGAATCAACAACAGCAAAAGCAGAAGGGACGCCGCCTACACCTGAAGAGCTTATTACTACTCTGATCAAAAATTTCAGAGCAGGTTATATCTCTAAAGGGCTTATCAGAGATCTGATAGATGCATCAGAGCGTGGTATGAGCGAATACAGAAGGATCTTAGATCGAAAGATAAAAAATGATGCTCTGATTCTGGACGAGAACGACCTAAGGCGCAGAGGCATACAGCTTTCAAACCGTAATGAAGCATCAAGACAATTAGAAGACTTATTAAAGAGAAGTTCATTGATTGATATTGCATTGCTGCGCTCACTGCTCAATCGGGTGTTTGACGAAATAAAGTAATCAAAGAGCGCAGTTCTTAATGCTAATGCATGTCTAATGGTATGGGAATGCAGCCGTGATAGATATCTGGCTATCACATTGCAGATTGTCTATCAGACTATTAGACTATTAGACTATCAGATGGCAAGTTTTACAAGGCAAGTGCTAAATATTAAAATAAAATAAATTGGATAAGAGGATAACTATGTTAAACGAAGATTTATGGATACTGGAACTAAAAGCAACCGCGGTGTCACCGCTCTATACAGGTGAGAATAAATTAGAAAACCAGAAAAGAAGGAAGCAAGGGAACCTTCTCCCTACCAGAATGACAGGTGATGGATATGCAGCAGTAAGCATTTTTGGAGCAATCAGAGGATATGCTGAAAAGATATACAAAAACGAAGGCACATGCGATACAGGAAAAGATACAAAAGGCTGTGGCAAATGCCTTACATGCGATATGTTCGGGAGTTTGGGACGAAAAGGAAGAGTATCGTTTGAAGACTTAAAATCTACAAAACCCTTTGATAAAGTGGTTGAAAGAACTGTACATCCACATATAGATAGAGAAACAGGCACGCTCGCTGCTGGAAGAGGTGCATCTATCGAGCTTGAAGAGATAGTGGAAGGAACTGAGATGACAGGCAGGATAGTGATCAAAAATCCAACTGAAAAAGATATAGAGGTCCTGAACGCTGCACTCAAAGCAGCAGAAGACAGCGGCATAGGCGGATGGACCAGACGGGGAAAAGGAAGGGTCAGGTTTGAAATAACTCCAAAAAAAGTGAAATGGGCAAGCTACAAAGAATTAGGAGCAGCTGAAGCTAAAAAACTTGTGAGTATGAAATGAAGCCGCTGGCTTTTAAGATACAGGGAGAACTCGAAAACCAATCAGATCTGCATATAGCAGCAGCAGTGAACAATACCTATACTTACAGAGGGGCACAGGTAAAATCAAGCGATCTCTATCCATTAGGGCAGAATCT
>JAWOKW010000075.1:0-3182 GCA_033854095.1 Candidatus Methanoperedens sp.
TACAGTTGCTCCGGATATTGCTAAGCCTGATGAGGCATTGGTCACTGTGCCTGCTATTGTGCCGTTTACAGATGGTGCTGTGACTGTTACGTTGATATCTTTGAAATTTGTTCCAGCTGGACCTGAACTAGTTCCAGAAGATGTATATATCCTTACTATGTAGTTTCCAACTGCCGCTGGGGCGGTCAAGACCGATGAAGTCGTGCCGTTTGCACCAGCATCAGCTGGGGCTGGAATACGTGGAGTAGGGTTGAATTGAGAATTATTTCTCTTATCGGCAATGTTACTAAAATCTGATGGCCAGTTTACTTCTGTCTCCCCTGCTGAGCCTGTTAATCCTCCACTCCAGTTTATGCCTACCGCAAAGGATTGGTTCGGACTTACCGTAATTGATGTTACATTTGTTATAACGCTAATTGATGATGATATTGTATGACATCCGTTGCATGCTTGTGTCTGCCCGGGGAATGCCGATGCCTGCGGCACTCCTGCCAGAGCTACTACTGTTAACAGCAGTAGCACTAACGTTAATTTTCTACTCATTTAACTACCTCCTTTATCCCATTTTCTTCCATTTATTTTCGCATACTTATCGACTATTTGAACTATATTTCGATTCATCTAACTACCTCCTTTATCCTATTTTTCTGATTTCGGTGTATTTCTCACGACAGCCAAAGCCCCCGGCAGCCTCACAAAAGCTATTACTATCGATAGCAATAGCACGATTGTTTTTCTGTCTGTGATTATTCTTCAACACTCTATTGTTTGCCAAGTTTACTAGGTGTAAACCCCGGGATGCATACCTGGTTACTAGGCCTGATTAAACATGCAATTACAATTCATATAAACATATCTATAATTTTTGAATTGATTTTAAGGCTTATTAGGTATGATTATAGTTTTTTACTGTTTATAAGTGATTTTTTTTTGAAAATAAGTATGCATAACAGTCTAAAAGAATATTAATGAACCTCTTAGACAAATTTGATAGATAACTCAGACCAAACTCGGCTATGAGATTATGTACTAGCCTGGTGTTAAAGCTCTCCTTGTACCTGAACCAGCAGAGCATAGGTTTGTTGCAGGTACAGGGAAGATAAGGAGCATTTTTAGGGGTAGCTCCTTCTCGATTGCCTGTCTTCTTTGCCTCTTGCTAAAGATAGAATTCCTGCAACTATAAGTATTACAAGACACGTCAGTAGCGCTGCATGGATCCCTGAAAGGAACGTAATTGATACCCCGCCGATAAGCTTTGAGGTTCCTATGAAAACTGAGAAGGCTGTGCTCCGGGATATTGCCACGGTGGCTGCTGTTATCGTAATAACGAAGCTGCCAAGGGTTCCCACGTTGGTCATGAGCCGGAGCAGGCCGGAGATACTGCCATAATGTTCATGCTGCGCATTTGACATTACTGCGCTGCTGTTTGCAGGCCAGAACATAGCACCTCCTATGCCTGTAATTATTGAGGCTAAAATTATGATATAGTAATTACTTGAAAGCGTCAGAGTCATGAATATCAGGATTGCAATACACATGAGCACTATTCCTGCGGTCGCAATCCCTCTGGCACCGAACCTGTCTGAGAGCCTTCCCATGTAAGGCGAGAGGAAGCTGCTGACCACATAACCTGGTGTTAACAGAAGCGATGCTGTAAATGGATCCAGACCCCTGATACCCTGAAGATACATGATAATCAGGAATGTTACCGACAAAAACCCGAGGCTTTGGAAGAAAGATGCAAAGATAGAAGCACTTAGCACCCTGTTCGTGAAGGCGTGCAGGTCAAGCGCGGGAGATGCTGTTTTTGATTCCCAGAATAGAAAGACTGCAACTGCAATCACGCCTGCAAACATAAGCAGGATATTGAAACTGCTTGCTCCTGTAGAAGCGAAGTCTACTGCGCCGTAAGATAAAAGGAATAGCGCTGAGCCCAGAAGCAGCATGCCTGCAAGGTCCAGCCTTGCATTCACTCGCGGATTATCATTCAGGTATTTCATCCCGAGCAAAAGCGCTACGATACCTATTGGCACATTTATGAAGAATATGAAACGCCAGCCTATGAATGTGGTCAGCATACCGCCGAGCACTATGCCCAGCATACCGCCTATATTCCAGCCCATTGCCGTGTAACCGTATGCCCTGCCCCGCCTTCCGACCTCAAATGTATCTGCGATTATGGCACCGCTTGTTGCCTGCATGAGGGCTCCGCCTACTGCCTGTATGGCCCTGAAACCCACAAGAAAACCGTTAGTTTGAGCAAAACCGCAGAGCGCAGAGCCCAGTGTAAAAATTGCAAAGCCCAGGTTGAACATCCTGCTTCTTCCAAAGAGATCACCAATCCTGCCGAACTGCATTGTAGTTACTGCAATAACAAGCAGGTAGATCAGTATTACCCATATCGTTTCTCCGAGATTTGAATTCAGTCCCTCGGTAATAGATGGAAGCGCAAGTAATACTATGGTCGTATCGAGCGCACCCATTAATGTTCCGAGTACAAGTATGGAAAGTACTATGCCTTCGTGCTTGCTTTGCATAAAAATCACCTTGAACGATTAAATTGCTGCCACGGAGAAGCTCCTTTCAGGAGAAGATATCCGTTCCGTTTTGATACCAGCCGCTTGCTCTCATTTTGTTTACTACCCTGCTACTGCAATATGTATGTATGCATTCTGGGCTCTGTCTTTTTACCCTGGTTTGTATTTTCCCATTGCGTTGCCATAATGTCTTTGAATAATTCTACTGCTATAGTGTTTTATCTCTTATATACTTCTTTGTTACAGTATTGAGTGGAGGTTAAGGGTAAGAGGAATTACCGTAACGGGATTGAAATAACAAGAACGGGAGAACTGGAGTTGGAGAGCAGATAAGAATATAAGAACAGGCTAGGAACTCGGCTCGGATGGGAAAACTATAAATCAGGAAATGGTATATGAAAATAAATAAGCCATAAAATGATCTTGATGAAAGAGTCGGGAGTAAAAAATGAAATCAATAACAACTGAGGCAATTTCAAGGGATAGGGCGCCCGCAATGCCTGTTGCAGAGGAAACGGATGAAGAACTTCTGGAGGTCTTGCAGGGATTAAAGACAAATATTGTGGTCATTGGATGCGGCGGATCGGGTTCAAATACCATTCAGAGATTATCTGAGGACGGAATAACCGGGGCAGAATTGTACGC
>JAWOKW010000076.1:0-3288 GCA_033854095.1 Candidatus Methanoperedens sp.
TTTGGTAAATAGGTTACGATTCCCGGCGTGGCATAGAACCATTTTTAAACATTGCAGTGATAGAATGCCCTCATGTGCGGAATAGCAGGCGCAGCCGGAAAAGATGCAGAAAAGCTGGTCAGGAGGACGCTTGAGGTACTGAAGCACAGGGGACCGGACGGTAGCGGCGTATATTCAGAGGGCGATATTTCCATTGGCAATGTCCTCCTCAAAATCACAGGGGAAAAAAGCCAGCCAGTTCATAACGGCGGAGCGCTCACGTACAACGGGGAAATCTATAATTTCAGGGATATCGCAGCAAGGCTTCACGTACCTTCGGATTCTGACAGCGAGGCGCTTTTTGCCCTGCTTAAGTCAAAAGGCGTGGAGGCAGCGATAGAGGAACTGGATGGCGATTATGCGTTTGCGTATTTATCAGGCGGAGAACTTCAGCTTGCGCGCGACCCGGCAGGAGTGAAACCGCTCTATTATGGTTGTGCCGAAGAAATATTTGCTTTTGCCTCTGAGAAAAAAGCGCTGCATGTTATCGGGATTAATCAAATATTTACCCTTTCGCCGGGGCATGTGCTTTCACGAAAAGGATGCGAGATGGCCCAAAAAAGGGTGGCAGGGTTTGCTGGCGTCGAGAGGATCACCGATGAAAATATGGCATCTGTGATGCTGCTTAACGCAATTGGAAGAGCCGTCAAAAAGCGATTATACACACCCTGCGGGATCGCCTTCTCAGGTGGTGTTGACAGCTCCCTCATTGCTGCGCTGTCACATGACCCTGAATTATATTCGGTCGGGATGGCAGGTTCGCATGATATCGTGCAGGCAGAAAAAGCCTCAAAAGAGCTTGGCCTTGAAGATAAACTGCATCTGCACGAGTTCACAATGGGAGAGCTTGAATCATCTGTTCCTGATGTAATATATGCGGTTGAATCATGCGACCCGCAGAAGGTAAGCATCGCCCTGCCGTTGTTCCTGGCGGCAAAAGATGCGCATGTAGATGGCATTCGTGTTATGTTTTCAGGACAGGGCGCAGATGAACTTTTTGCGGGTTATAAGAGGTATGAATCACTGAATACGGATGAACTTGAACTCGCTCTGAGGAAAGACCTCGAAAATATAGCTGAGAACAATCTTGAGAGGGATGACGCTGCGACAATGGCGAATGCTGTTGAACTCCGTGTGCCGTACCTTGACAGGGAGGTCGTAGAACTTGCCCTGAGGATTGCACCAGAACTCAAGATACGAAATGGCGCGCGCAAATACATACTGCGCCTGGCCGCAGGGGAAGTCCTGCCCCATGATATTGCCTGGAAAGAGAAAAAGGCGGCGCAGTACAGCAGCGGGTTTTATTCGGCGCTTGAGAAGCTGGCGAAGAGAGAGGGGTTCAGTGGAAGTGGGTTTCTGGAGAGGTACCTGGAGGGTGTTAAATGATCTTTCTGTGCTGCCAACCCGGATCATCATCTTTGGGTCGTGTAAAAACATCGGCTAAACGAACCAAACACAAATGGATGAGATGGACTACAAGGGGTCTGGAAACCATCATCAATATCATTCTCGTAAGGTATTGCTCTGAAAAAAATTATGAGGAATTTAAAAATAAAATCATGAAGTCAGAGAACCTAATGTTTATTATGGCAGAAATCAAGATAAGTTCAATCAGAGGGTAATTTTAGCCGAAGATTAGACACAACCAAGATTTGGGAGGGGGATAAAAAATTTTTATACCTATTATTTTAAGTATTTTGCAGCTAATCAGGTTGCCATATGCGGTTTTACACAACAGTTAAAAAAGTTTTGGACATAACGGATTTCACTTTTTCCGTCCATAGTTACCATTTAGTTGTATAGATTCGTTGCTATAATAAGCTGTATATGGCTTATTCTATGGCTTATAGCAGGTTATACAATAGGTTACATAGTGTGATTACTCATAGCATAACAGGATTATGTAAAAGTATGTATGCACTATGCTATAAAACGTTATATCAGAACATTTATGACAATATCAGCTATCTGGAATCGGAAAATTTAAATAGTCAACATGCATACGTTGACAATATGCACCTGTTTAAAACCGGCAGGCAATAGTCCGAAGCCCTTCATGGTCTTCAAGTATAAAAAATAGCACGTAGTAGGTTTTCAAGGCACTATGGGCTTTGCAAAAACTTACCGAAGAAGCAAAAAGGGTGGTTCAGAATCAGGAAGAGGTGATATGGATGAAAATAGTATATAAACTGTATAAAATCGGGATTTTGGCATTTCTTGTCAGTATTCTGGTGCTGAGTTCAGGTTATACAGGACAGACTAAAGAACTTGTTAAATTTGACAGAGATGCAATTCCAATAATTGCAGACAGATATGTGCCTGATGGAGCCATGTATCCTGATATCGCGGATACGAAAAGTGTGCAGTTCACAGGCAGGATTTCCTATATCCCATCTATCATGCCTGACAGGGGTACTCTCAATATTTTAGTGTGCGGGGACTGGAAAGGGAAAAAGAATATGCAATTTGATCCAGGTAAGTTTTGCGGAGCACAGAGGTCCAACGATTCTGGGGATTTTATAGTTTATAGCGATCCCATAGTCATTCAAATATCCTCAGAAAAGATAATCGGAGACATCGAAAGTTATTCGCTGGTCGGAATAACCGGCTATGCATCGCCGGAGTGGTACATTCTGCAATATATAAATTATCAACACAGGTACATAGCCTTGCCTTTAGTTTATGCACAGAAAGCCGAGGTAATTCCTGAAAGCATGTTTATAAACAGGACTGAATAGACTTCGACATCGAAACAATAATCTTAAATAGTCAACATTCATATATTGACTTATGTTCCTTCCTTTAAACGATAAACAGTTCGAGTTCTGGAAACTCCGGCGAGGAGGTCTTCCCAGCATAAACATAGCGCGCTTAGTCAAAATATCCAAACAAGCAGTGTCCAGGGCGCTCATCACAATGGACGAACGTATAGAAAAGACGCTTCTTGAGATGGCAGGAGCGAATCAGATAGAGGTAGAGAAAGTGAATGCAGAGCGCGGCATCCTGTTCGGTCACTCGGCCCCGTTCAATGTTAACGCTATTATATTCGTATCTGCCAGGCACGGCATGCAGGTTTGGTACGAACATGAAGGAGACTGCGGGGCATGCAATAGATACGCGCAGTGCATAGAATTGCTGTGGGACTTTGCAGATGAGATGAAGATTAAGCTTGAGAAAACGGATGACCCAACGAAGCTTGCAGATGAGCTTTTTGAGAAGTTAAGGAGAGCTTAGCATGACGACAAACAT
>JAWOKW010000077.1:0-5543 GCA_033854095.1 Candidatus Methanoperedens sp.
TAATATAGTATAAGCATCTAAATTATGATTTAAGCTGTAATACAAATTTTTAGGTTAAACTAAGGTATCATATGTCATTGATTTGATAATAGAGGACTATTTGGGTTCACGCCCAATCCTCATATGAAACTGCAAAAAGGCACCGTTATGATTGCCATGAACGCAGGTAATTTTTGTATCATAGCAACCGTATGTTTCAGATCTATTGGGATTTTGAATAGTCTGAAATAGATAAGGAACATAAGACTTCCCAGCATCCAAAGACCCGCATATCCAACCAATGGAATGAGGATAAGGGTTTTTGTTACCATATAGCTTATACCTTCCAGAAATTTCCTGCTTTCGTTAACCTATCGATGAAATCTCAGACCTCTGTGGTCAAGCAGCCTGTAGAAGCCTATTTTTATATAGTCTGTTATTACAAAAGACAACAGAGCATATCCCCAGATAAACAGGGCGAGATTCCAGCCAAGGGGCGTGATAAACCATCCATATACAACAATGAGTGTCGCTAGCACCTTGGTGATAACAGCCGACCAGAATAACTGTCCACTGGGTTTGATTGACCAGAAATTCCCGCGCGTACGGGACAGGAATATGGTCAGGTGCCCTGCAACAGCGAGTTTGAGAAATATGAACGACTGGAGCATTTCCCGGTTTAGATGAAAAACTTCAAGACCGAGATAGAATATTACAAAAGATGAGATGACTCCGACCATTCCTAAAAGAGTAGCTATTCCAAGAACAACCCGCATATTCCATTTTTCAGGTTGATTTGAGTATCGGACGTTATCATAAGCGATCGCCATAATGGGAGCGTCATTAAAGAGCGCCAGCAGGACAATCATAATAGCTGTTACAGGATAAAAATTAAAAATTATGATGGAAAATGTAATGAAGAACAGCACACGTATGGTCTCAGCGATGCGATAGATAGCATAGCTATTCATCCTCTGGAAAATCTTGCGGCTTTCCTTTATAGCATCGATTACGACTGAAAGACCGGGTTTTGTAAGTACGATATCCGCAGCAGATTTTGCTGCATCCGTAGCACCTGCAACTGCTATTCCCGCATCCGCTTTTTTTAGTGCTGGGGCGTCGTTGACTCCGTCTCCTGTCATGCCGACTATATGCCCTTTGCCCTGAAGTAGTTCGACAATATCATATTTATGTTCAGGAAAAACCTGGGCAAAGCCATCAGCGCTTTCAACGATACGCTGTGCCTCCCTATCGGGCTTATCCAGAAATGAAGACGCCTGCATGATATTGGTGCCCAGATTTACCTCTGATGCGATCTGCATAGCAATGGCTGTGTGGTCGCCGGTGATCATTTTCACACCAATGCCCATCGATTGCGCTGTTTTTATTGTCCCGGCCGAATCTTCGCGGGGCGGATCGTACAGCCCGATAAGACCTACAAACTGCCAATTCCCCTGCACATCTTCCCTTGCCACACCGAGTGAACGGTACCCGCTGGCAGCGAAGGCGTTTATAATTTTTTCAATATCGGCGCTAATAGCTTCTTTATTAGATACAAGGGAGAGAATGACCTGTGGAGCACCTTTTGATGTCTTAAACCGACTGCCATTTATATCTTCTATTATGGCTTCGGTGCGTTTTGCAACGGGGTCAAACGGTTTAAAACCAACTATTTTATATTTATCGTACATTCCACCGGATGCGAGCAGGGGTTTGGCTTTGGTTATAATCGCATTATCAATAGGGTCCTTGTCTTCCTCTCTGGATGCCAAGGTACACAGCAGTAGCACATCGCTGTCAGCGAATCCATTAACTGGCTTCACATCTGCCACGGTAAGTTCATTCTGGGTAATGGTACCAGTCTTATCAGCACATAAAATATCCATACCTGCCATTTCTTCAATCGCTACCAGTTTGCTTACTATAGCTTCTTTTTTAGCCAGTGCTATCGCGCCTACAGCCATGGTAACGGACAGAACTGCTGGCAGCGCCACAGGTATCGCCGCAATGGTCAGGACAAGCGCGAACTGAAGGGTTTCAAGTACACTTTCATGGCGAAAGAGCGCAAGAAGGAATATTATTGACACAAGCACGGCGTCAAGAACAATCAGATAGTTGCCTATTTTTACGACAGTCTTCTGGAAATGGCTCTGGGTCTTAGTTTCCTCTACCAGCCGTGCGGTCTTGCCAAAATACGTATTCATCCCTGTAGTTACCACCAGTGCGTCCATTTCTCCCTGCCGTATTATGGAACCTGAGTACCCGACATCGGAGGTATGTTTTTCTACCGGGAGGGATTCGCCTGTCAATGCGGACTGATCAACCAGCAGATAATCTCCATTCATGAGTTTAATGTCTGCCGGGACAATATCCCCCAGTCGCACGCGCACCACATCCCCCGGGACAAGTTCACGCGCAGGGATCTCCTGCCATTTGCCATCCCTTCGCACCCGTGCCATGAGTGCCAGTTTCTTTTTCAGTAGTTCGATGGCATTTTCAGCCTTATGCTCCTGCCAGAACCCAACAGAAGCATTTAACATCAGCAGCACAAAGATTATCCAGAAATCTTCCCAGTGGTGGATGATTGCTGACAGGATAGCAGCAACCTCGATCATCCATGGAATTGGTCCCCAGAAATAACTCAGGAACTTGACGATCGGGCTCGTTTTCTTTTCTGATATCTCATTATAGCCGTATTGAGCAAGTCTTTTTTCGGCTTCCTCCGAAGAAATACCGCGTTCACTTGATGAGAGCTTCTCAATCAGTTTATTTAAGGAAATATTCTTTACTTCGTCTGTATTTAGGATCTGCAAATTATTATAGGGTGATGCAAATAATAGATGAATGACTCTTAATGTATCATTAGCCAATTTCCTCCTCCTTTGTAGCTAATCTCTTTACTATAATCTTATGATTTTATGTTATTTAAAGCAAACTATAAAGCCATTTTCTTATCCTGCTGTTGAATGGAAGTTGATTCTTTGATCTTCATTCTTGGTGTATAGGTACCTATAAGCGTTTTATCCGCTCTCGAACTTTACGATCCCAAAGTTAAATATATATTGCTGATGCCTTTGAGGATTTTATACCCCTTATCTGTGATCATATAGTCTCCTCGCTCATGCCTTTGCAAAATCATCCCACTATCTAGCAATTTCTGTAAATGAAAAAGTAAATTACCTCCGCGAAGTCCTGTGAGTACTGAAAAATCCGAGAAGGTCTTTGTCTGTGCAGATACTGCTTTCAAAATTTGAAGTCTCTGCATGTTAGACAGAGGCTCAACTATATCATTGACTATTGATTCTTCAGGCATTAATGTAATTTCTTTTTTCTTTTCTTCATTGGTATCATAAATCCGTAGAGAACGCATCAACAGAATCTGTTTTTCGAAGAGATTCGAAACTTCTGAAAAGCATCTATCACACTGCTTTTTAGGCGCATTATTTTTCATCTCCTGCAATTCAGATTTGTTTTTCGAAATAATGCTATCCTCAACATTGCTACGCTTTATCAAGCTCGTATTCTTTTGCAGAAATCCTGTGAAAATCGATTTGCAATTGTCTCGCATTTCGCAATTTCTTATCATATTCTTTTCAAGACCATCTTTGATATCTTCCGTAACATGGCCTATTATGACATTAGAAAAATCCCTCTGGAAACCTGAAAGCACGGATTCATCATGCAGTCGATTTGATTGCTCGAAAAAACGTTTCAAGTCAGTATGGATGTCAGACAATTTCGATATTATTTCAAGTATTTCATTTCGAAAGTTTTCTTTTTTATTTGTCATTTGAATGATATTTTACCTTGTTAAATAAAAAAGGTTTCTATTGCAACCTTGAAGGTTATATATTTGTATATTAAAATGTAGCTTGTATAGTTCTATAACGATTAAGTATATATTGATAACTGAGTAATAGAACTATGAGGTGAAATGAATGAGCGTAAAAGAAGAAATACATGCCCAGATCGTTGGAGCTCTTAAAGGTGCAAAGTTCCCGATAAAGACGCCTGAAGCACTCCTCTCAGCTTTCCCTGATGGAGCCAATACCACTTGCCAAGCCGGTGACATCAAAATGACAGCAGGTGAAGCGGGAAAACTGCTCAAAGGAAGCGACTTCCCTTTTAAGAGCGCAAAACAGGTGGCAGATGTAATAGTTCAAAGAGCAGGGCTGTGAGCCCTGTTTTTTGATTGGAGGAAATGAGACTGTCAACTTAGCATCTTCCAGTCCAATGATTAGTGAAACCAGCAAAAGCTTCAACTGTATATCTGAATCCGAGTCTTTCAAATTTTGCAATTTTTTTAAATCAAACTGAATAATCGCCTGGCGGCTATAACTTGCGGAATTGACGGGGAAGAAGACTGAGCAAATCTACACTATTAATTGGCCGCCCTAGCAACTTTCTAATTTTTACTATTTCCATTTGTCCTTCTGGCGTGTCTTCCATCACGTAAAGAATCGAACCAACAAGTAAAGCAGCAATACCCATAATTATAGTGGTCAGAGGAAGGCTCAAAAGCATTAGGACACTGGAAATCACACCCATGACGGGGAAGAGTGTGCCCAGCGGTATCCTGAAATAACTTTTTCCCAGAGGCATCTGCGCTTCTTTCTTAACCAGCATGAAAGCACTTACATTCACAAGGATCATCGTGCTGAGCGTTGTAGCGTTCGTGAGATTCACTATAAAGTCAAGATTTCCATAGACGATAAGCATTGTAGTAACGGCTGAACCGAGAAGTATGGAATTGATAGGCTGTCCGTTTACAAGTCTTGTAAATCTTCCGGGAATCTGCTTTTCACTTGCCATCTCAAGTGTGATTCTCGATGCACCGATGATACTGGCATTTGCTGAAGAGAGGGTAGATATCGTCGCGGCAAATGACACTAAATAGCCCCCGTATGTACCGAGCAGTATAACCGATGCATCAAAAACGCTTCTTTGACCATAGGAAGGCAGATGTACAGAAATGAGTGCAATAATCACGCCTATATATATCGCAGCAACAATGCCGATGGATGCAAGAGTCGCGGTAGGGACTGTCTTGCTTGATTCTTTGATCTCACCGCCCATCATGCTGACCACCTGAAAACCCATATAGGCAAAGAAGACCATCGTAACCCCTTTAACAACTCCACCTGCTCCCTGGGGCATGAACGGCATAAAGTTAGTATGCTGAATGTGAATTAACCCAGCAATCACAAGCAGGATGAGGATTGCGACCTTGGTAACAACCAGACCGACCTCAAGTTTCCCTGCTTCAGAAAGTCCCCGGAGGTTGAGGGCTGTGAGCAGAATTACTGCAGCTATGGCACCAAGTCTTGGGTCAAGATTTACTCCTAGCAGGAGATTAAGGTATATCCCAAAACCCAGAAGAATGAAAGACATTCCGATTAACGTACTCACGTACATAGCCCAACCGGCTAGAAATCCAGGATAACCCCCAAGCATCTTTTTGGCAAATAGGTATCCACCTCCATCTTCCGGAAATATACTGGCAAGTGCTGCATAGGATAATGCTGAGAAAGAGACTACAATACCGCAGATCAGATACGATAGGA
>JAWOKW010000078.1:0-6504 GCA_033854095.1 Candidatus Methanoperedens sp.
GCTTCCTTTAATTTCGCGATATCAAATTTCTTCATTTTGAGAAATGCTTCGGTTACTCGCGCTATTTTCTTGCTGTCTTTGTCCTTGAGCATCTCGTCCATAATAGTGGGAACAATCTGCCACGAGAGGCCGTACTTGTCTTTGAGCCAGCCGCACTGTTCTGCTTTTGGGTCTGCGGAGAGCTTTTCCCAGTAGTAATCTATTTCTTCCTGGGTATGGCAGTGCACCATTAACGAAATGGCTTCGTTGAACGAAAAGTTGTGTTCACGGGCGCTATCCATGGCAGCAAACTCCTGGCCTTCGAGCGTAAAGGCAACGTGCTTTATTGTTCCGGCTTTATCTGGTTCTTCACTCTTGCCATAACGGAGTATATCGCCAACTCTGGCATTATGGAACACCGATGCGTAAAAATTGATTGCCTCTTCCGCCTTGCCACACATACCGCCCACAAACATGAGCGTCGGGATAATTCTCTGCTTTGTCTTGCGGTCTCCCATGAACATTACCTGCCACGAAAGACCGTACCTGTCCTGCACCCATCCGTATTTTTCGCTGAACGGATATTCGCCAAGCTCCATAAGCGCCGAACCCCCTCCTGAGAGATTCTCCCACAGCGCATCGACTTCTTCCTTCGTGTTGCAGGCAACAAGAAATGATACCGATGGATTGAATTTGAAAAGAGGACCGGCAGAGATCAGAGTAAATTGTTGGCCATAAAGTTCAATGGTAACAACATCCACTGAGCCAGAAGGAGTGTTATGAAGCGTTGTCGTGTTCTTGATCTCTGAGTCTTTGAAGATGGATATGTAGAACTCGGCCGCCTCCTTGGCTTCCTTATCAAACCATAAATGTGATGTGATTTTTTGCATACAGGCCTCCCTGGTCGTCGATAATTACGCTTGCTTCATCGCATATTCATGGCCAGTGGTCTTACCACTTTCTAACAATTTTCTTTCCACTTGATAACCCATTTTAATCCGCTCCTTTAAATCTGATTTTCATAATTATTTCCCCCATATTACATATTATTTATAAGCTAATAAAAGTATCCAAAGTTCAGGTGATGGAACGCGCCACCCCCTATGAGCTACCTGCGCACTGAATACCGCTTCCTGGCGCCACAGATTGTTTCTGCCAGCTATCGTGAGGTCAGCGTGGACGTGCGAGGGCACGGGGAAACCAGTGGCCTCTGGCCAGATTACTCGGTTGACGCGGTGGGCAGCGATTTGATAGCCCTGATCCGCTGCCTGAATGCCAGACCTGCAGTGATTATGGGCACCTTAATAGCTGCAGGTGCATCCGTGGGCGGTTGCGGAAGTGCCGGAACTGGTGACAGGCCTTATACTGGTCGGTCCCTTTGCGCGCGGCAAGACTCCCTGGCATATGATGCTTCTCTATTCCATGCTCTTCGCCCGGCCGCGGGGACCAGCTATGTGGCTGCGCTATTATTCGAGTCTGTATCCTGCCAGCAAGCCGGCAGATTTTACCCGGTATTGCGATGCACTGCTCACTGACCTGAAAGAGCAGGGACGCATGGAGGTGCTGCTGCGCTTGATGAGAGCGTCCAAGGCATTATCTGAGGACCGCCTACCCCGCGTGACGGCTCCAGCACTGGTGTTGATGGGAAGCATGGATCGGGATTTCAAGAACCCTGAAGCTGAAGCTCAGTGGGTGCCAGAAAGCCTGCGCGGAACATATCAAATGGTCAAAGAAGCTGGACATTACCCTTATGCTGAGATACCTGAAGTTACTGGACCGCTTGTGTTCTCCTTCCTGCAGATACTGAAAGAAGCGAAAGAAAAGAAAAAGAGGACTTCTGCCACTTAATGGTGGACTTGTCAGCGCTACGGTTCACGAATTTGAATAATGAGTTTGTTTTCAGAGTTAGTAGATCATCCGTGTGAACTCTCTGGCGAAGAATTGATATAACAGCAATTAAAATAATATCTCGCATCCAAAGTATGGATAGGCGAGGTAGTTCGTCTACTTATAAATTGGAGGATTATGCAAATTGCTGGTATGAACGAGTTATATGACTCTGTACATGGTGATTTACTATGTTTAAAATTGTCCATACTGCTGATCTTCACATAGACCCTGCTTACATTTATCTAACAGGAGAAAAGCAACAGCAGAGAAAACATGATTTCTTGAATGCATTCTATCAGATAATTGATTATTGTATCAGGGAAAAACCAGACATATTATTGATTTCTGGTGATTTTTACGATAAAAATTTGCCTCGTAATAGTCCCCGTAAAGATGTTATTCTAAAGCTTAAAGAACTTACATCTAGTACAAATACAAAGACATTCGTTGTAGCAGGAAACCATGATTGTGCAAAAAGCATAAATGATATCATTTCTCCCATTGAGACACTAAAAGCGCTCGACGGGATAACAATATTCAATAACCCCGATTCTTACGACAGAGTTATACTTGAAAAAGACGGAAAAACACTTGGCATTTATGGTAAAAGTTTTAATGGTCTGAAACCCGGCAAAAATCCAGTTGACAATTTGCCAAAATGCAGGGAAGATTATGGTATTGCACTTATACATGGGCATTTGAGCGAGGTCATACCGGTTTATGATAATGACTGCCAGTACGCACCATTTTCAATGAATGATTGCAAAGGAAAAGGGTTTGATTACTTTGCATTAGGTCACTTACATAATTTCAGTCTTAAGACAGATGAAGAATCCGTATTTTGTTACCCAGGAAGCACCGAACATTATTCGTTTACTGAGGAAAATCAGAAGAAAGGTTTTGTTGTTCTTGAATTAGATGAGGATTTCACTGAAAAAAAGGTTGTGTTTGAAACAATAACAACAAGAGATATGAAGACCATCACTATAGATTTTACGCCAAAAGTTTCTGATATTAACCAGCACATACGATCCATAGTAAATATTACATCCTCAAATTTATTAATCCGAGTGAATCTTAAAGGCGAAGTTCTATTTGATGTATACAGGAACTACAAACGCAATGAAATCGCACTGAATTTAAACGAACGTTTCTTCGGTGTGCAGATAAACAATGAGTTACGCATAAGGGATCCTGACGCGAGCTATGATTTCGGTGCTCTGAAAATCAATTCACCAGTGGACGAATTCAAGAGATATATGAATAAAAAGATAGCCCTGTGTGAAAAAGAGGAAAATTTGGAGCAGGCTGAAATCCTAAAGGATGCGATCACTGTAGGAGAAAAAGCGTTACATGAAGTGATGGAAAGATGATCATCAAAAGCATCAAGGCTAGAAATTTCATGCGTTATCCAGAAATTGAGCTTAAAGGGTTTCCTGATAAAGGCGTAATAGGCATATTCGGCAACAATGAATGCGGCAAGTCCACAATTGGTCACATTATTTCATTCGCGTTGTTTGGAGGAACCATAAAAGCAGCCAGAGGTGAAAAAGAACAGATAATACGCTGGGGAGAGGATACCTGCGAAGTCGAACTAGAATTCGCATGGGGTGCTAAAGAGTACAATATTTACCGTAAAATTCGTCAAACCGGATCTCAGGTTGCACGCTTCGAGGATGTATTAGGAAGAAAAACCATTGCTACAGGTGTTCGTGGAGTTGACAGCGCGATATATAACCTATTGACATTTGATTTTAAAGGTTTCAGGTATTCCACATATGTTGGTCAAAAGGAACTAACTCTGATTCATGACGCATCCAAAACAAAGGACAGGAAAGATGTAATCAATAGCATGCTCGGTATTGATGCAATGGAAAAAACGAGGCTGGAGATACCTGCTAAAATAAAATTATCTAAAAGTGAACTCGAAGGCATCGCCCAAGAAAAGAACAATGTTGAGAGCACTGCAAAAGAACTCATGGAAAAGCAGCAGGATCATAATGTAATAAAAACTCAATTGCAGAGTCTCGCAGATGAATTAAAAACAAAGAGCGAAGAACTGAAAAAGCTCAAAGATGACTTGAAAGTGTTACAAAAATATAAAAAGGTATCAACAGAAATACAATCCAAGAATGAAGTTATTGCTGAAAAGAAAAGTGCTATTGAAAATGCTAAAAAAACACTTCAAGAGATTCAGGATTCCAAAACAAAACTGCAGAAACTCGAAAAAGATGTGGAGAAATATGCAACAGTGGATTCTGAGCTCGAATCCAAAAAAGAACTTAGAAAACAATTCATTTCTTTTAAAAACCAGATAGAAGGGTTAAAGCGGATGGCTAATGATTATGAAACCTCGGTTTCATCCCGGATTAGCAAATATGAACAGCAAGAACATGACCTTGATGATAGAAAGAAGTCGCTAGAACAAGACATTACAGAAGAAGAATCGATTCAGATAGATGAAGAAGAAATCAAGCGCCTAGATGTACAGAAAAACAAAGTGGATAGAAGCATTTGGGCTCTGGCTGCGTGTGCGATGGGTTCCTTCATTGGTTTTATTATTCTGGTAATCACAGGCAATTCTTTATCATTCTTACCGCTAGTCCTCGCTATAATAACTGCCATTGGTGCTTATTATGAAATTACAAAGAGTAAAAAATTGGCTCAGTCCCTGAAACAGTTTGAAAAGGATAGGCTAAGAATTGAACAGAGGGATGAACATTTAGAAAAATATTCCGATGAGAAAATACAAATTGCAAAGCAGACAGCGATAGTAAATGAGCAACTCAGCCAGCTTGCAACGATATCTCAGGTAGTGAAACAATTGTCTTTTGACTCCTTTTCTGAAATCAGCAATAATTTCGAGTTGCTAAAGGGACAGAATCTCAATCAATTATCTGAAATCAAGAATGACCTTTCACTAATCATATCAAAGAATTATCCTTTTATTAACACCGAACAAAAAATTATTGATTATGAATCGGAGTTGAACAAAGCCATTGATGAACAATCTTCGATGGCTAAGGAGAAGGCAAGGTTGGACACAGATATAAAAAATAACAGGGAAATCATTAAAAAGGAACAAGATACGCTAAATCTCCGGTCCCAGCTTGATAAAGAAATAATAGAGAAGCAAGAGATAGTTGCAAAGCTAAAAGCAGAACTGCCTTCAATTGAATATTCAGAATCGGAATACGAAAAGGCAGAAAAATCTTATTCTGAGCTTGAAAAGCGTGTGAAAGAGCTAGAAAGAGAACAAAACAATGCAGTTGGTCGGCTGAATATACTGGAGAAAGATGTTTTAAAATTACCCAAGGTAAAGGAAAATCTCAAAAAACTTGAGGATAATTACAAAATTAAAGCCCGTGAAATACAGATATATGACATCCTGAATGATGCGTTTATACAAAATCAGAAGGAGATTAGAAAACGCCTTGGCCCGAATATCGAGATGTACTTTTCATGGATACTCCCTAAAATTACCAACAACAGGTATCAGAAAGTTAAGGTTTCAGAGGATTTTGGCATAAATGTATATTCTCTTGAAAAAATGATTTCGTGAGCATCGATGATTTAAGCGGTGGAACTGAAGACCAGCTTCTCTTATCGCTTCGACTTGCTTTTGCAAAAGCCCTTACACCAGAGGGCGCTCAATTCTTCCTATTTCTGGACGAGCCCATCAGCTCCTTTGATGAGCAGAGAAGGACGTCATTCCTTGATTTCCTAAAGCTGCTTGAAACCAATTTCCAGCAGATATTCCTGATATCTCATCTGACCGGCCTTGAGGATTTTGTTGATAACTTTATCAGGATTGAAGATACAACGGGAGGTATGCCGCAGATTTCGTATTCGTGGGCTTAAGAAAAGTTAATGAACGGCTTAATTTAATAACCCTGATAGTATTCTGAAAAATAGGATAACCGACAGCCTCCGAAGTAGTTAACTCCAAAGGAGTTGATGAGCTTTCACTGAACCATCTGGCTGAGTGACAGGACGTTCTGATTCAGATGCCCGGCCTCCAGCGCCAGTTGTCGTTTATGAAAGCCAATGCCATGGGTATCAGCATGGGAAATGCCGTTATCGGTAAATCTCCCCTGCAGACTCTGATTGAAAGTGCCGGGACTTACTATATTTACGCTAAAGAACATCACGGCTTGCGCATGTCAGGCCTGCTCACAGCGCGCACGCAGTACCGTGAATAGCGTAGTTGCAGGATTCGCCACCTTAAGAGTTGGAGCCGGACTGCGAGGAAAGATACTCTTGACCGAAAAGCCGCACGGGTAAGAGGGTTGGGGTGCGGGGAAGGGGAGAGGGTAGCTCCTGGTTATATTTGCAGATGAATAAGTTGCACCAATCTCCGAATATCTTTAGATACACGTCTGATTAAGATACAATGATTTACATAATTATAATGATTTTCAAAAAACGGTAATACGTGTGATTAAGATGCAAAGGCATAATTTCCCCATGATATGCAGGATACACATCTGATTAAGATGCAAATCGTTATCGATAGGCATGGTCTTCTAGAAATCGGGACACATCTGATTAAGATGCAGAGGCATAATTTCCCTATGATATGGCACATACACGTCTGATTAAGATGCAAACCGTCATCGGTAGGCATGGTCTTCT
>JAWOKW010000079.1:0-5826 GCA_033854095.1 Candidatus Methanoperedens sp.
TTGTCATGATGCCGATATGATCGATTGCTTTAATCATTGTTTTTTCCTCCGATCTCTTTTTAGAGATGCATTGTAGATATTAAGCCTTTTTACAAAATGAAGAGAGTGCTGATGCAAAAGTAGAACGCTCTGCAGGCATGCAAATAGATGAGTCAGCCTTGACAGGCGAGTCTTTTCCCAAGGATAAAAATACAGGTGATGAAATTTATGCAGGTACGATAGTTCTCTCAGGTGAAGGATCAGCCCAGGTTTTTGCTACAGGTAAGTATACCAGGCTTGGTAAAATCGCAGCCGCTTCCAGGGAAATCAGACCGCCTAAAACCTCACTGCAATTGGCGATGAAATCCCTTGCAGGCAGATTGGTTTTTGTAGCTCTGTTTTTTTCAATTATTATTATTAATAGCCGGGTAATTAAAGACTTTTTAACTAAGGGAGCATTTTTGTTTGCCGGGGTTATTTCCGTGTATTTTTATGCCTACAGCCAGGGTTTAGGTGTCAAGGAGACACAAACCTATGCATTTTCAGCTTGGATTTTCGGTCATATCGCCCTTGCTTATATTTCCCGTTCTGATAAAGAATCTATTTTCTCTCTGGGATTATTTGCTAACAGGGTCATTAACATCTGGACAGTATCTGCGATTGCCTTTCTTATTCTGGGAATTTATCTTCCATTTTTGAATGACAGATTTAATCTTGTTGCGATCAGCTTTACTCAACTAATACTCGTTGCCTTAGCTATGATATTCATTATCGGCTTGTTGGAGCTAAATAAATCAGTCTCACACAAACGTTGTAATCTGGCTCTCCAGAAATAGGATCAGTTTCAGTTGGAATAAGCGCATTGCACTCTGGCCAGAACATCTGGACCGTGCCCTTTGCAACATCAGCATATTTCAAAATGCATTCTGTTTCACCAAAGGCTGAAATAACCGCTACCTTTGCTCCTTCATGAAATCCATATATTTTTGCATCATGGCTATTAATAAAGATTGTACTGCGGTCGGAACCTCCGGTCTGCGGATCTTTGGTTTCAAGAATCATACTGTTGAATTGTCTTCCTCTTCGCGTTGAAAGAATGAACTCGTTTGATGAGATCTCGTAGCATTTAATATCAGGCAATATGAATTTAGCCTTACTGTCTGGCGTAGCCTTGAATTTCATGTCGCTGAATAAGCGATCTCCTCCCCATACAAAATTATCACCAAATTTCTTTAGATTCTTTATACCTTTATAAAGCGGCATGATGTTATCCATTTCTTCTCTGATTTCGGCTGTATCTTTGTAAGGAAAGTACATAGCAGCATTAGGTATCAATTTCTTTGCTATTAGAATAGGAATCTCCCATTCAGGCTTGGTTCCAGGAATACGCTGCCCTGGAATTTCAGGTGAGTAAGTGATGCGCCTTTCGGTATTTGTTTGAGTAATTCCACCTGGGGTTTCATATCTTGTAGCTGCAGGTAAAACCATTACAACATCAGCATCGGGAAGCATTGAAGAGTTCATTACAATGTCCTGGTGTATTCTTAACTTCAAATTTTGAAGGGCGCGTTTGACGAATCCAGGGTCAGGTAATGTATCAACAAAATTTCCGCCAACAGCATATAATGCCTTTATGCTCCCATCAGCAGATGCGCTGATCATCTCAGGTGCAGAAAAACCAATTTCAACTGGCGGCTTTGCACCCCAGAGCGATTCAAAGTATTTAGCTGTCTCCGTATCAATTGGCATTCCAGAAGGAAACTTGTTTGGTGCTACTCCACACTCAGCTGCACCCTGTACGCCGCTATGTCCACGGATTGGCATAAATCCGCATTTCTCTCTACCAACCATGCCTCTGGATAGTCCTAAAGTAAGAATCGCTCTTGCGTTTTCAACACCGAATTTGTGCTGTGTAAGACCCATGCTCCATACGAAAACCGATGTCTTAGCAGTCGAGTAAAGCTTCGCAAAGCGTTCACAATCCTGACGTGTTAGACCAGAGAATTTTTCAATTGCTTCCCAGTCTGTTGCCGCGATTTTTTCCATGATAGATTCAAAACCAATGGTGCACTTGTTTATAAAGTCGTAATCAGACAATTTATTTTTATCAAGCGCTTTCAAAATTCCATAGATAAAAGCGATATCTCCGCCAACTTTTACCTTGAAATGGTCGTCCATCAATTCAGTTCCGAAGAGTGCACTCATGGGAACTGAGGGAATCCAATATCTCTTTAATCCTGGTTCACAGTAAGGGTTTACAACAACTATGCGTGTTCCTGCTTTTTTTGCAAGATACAGGTATTTCATAGTTACAGGCTGATTGCTTGCCAGATTTGTGCCCCATAAAATGAGTAAATCTGTTCCGATTAGATCCTTAAGTGAACATGTGGGAGCACCAATGCCAAGTGCCTCAGCAAGTCCAATGACAGAAGGAGCGTGGCACAGCCTAGCTGAGTTGTCAATATGCGGGCTTCCAAAAATACGTGCAACTTTCTGGAAGACATAATACGCTTCATTGTAAAGTCCCCGCGAGGTTATATACCATGCAGTTTTTTCAGGCGGTATGTCCTTCAAAACATCAGCCGCTGCGTCAAGTGCCTCTTCCCAACCCACTCGCTTGAAACTTTCTTCTCCTCGCATCCGAATCATGGGGAATGAGAGGCGCCCCAGCCACATCAGGTCCTGCCCTGAAAGAGATTGAAGTTTTTGTATATTCTGAAGATGTTTATCTCCAGCTGGTGGCATGGTGTTTAAACGTAAGAGTCGCAATCTTGTTGTGCATAGATGCATTCCATCCATCACACTATCATGAAGCCCCTGAGGACCAAGTGAGCAACCATCACAAACCCCTCTTGAAAGTATTCGACAAGCATAAGAAAGCGAATCGAGATTTTGTAACAGAGCTTTGCACATTTCACTATAGAATCTTGGCTTTTCTTTTTCAAGAAGTCCAAAAGGTGCAAGATGGTTTAATTTCATGAATCAATGTTATTTGTTGAACAATCTTAAGCCTAATGTCCACAGACCTGTTAGGGTAATATTTGAAAATTCACTGCAAAGATCGCTTAGCTTGCTGAGAACACAGATGACGCGGATGACGCGGATTTTCACGGATTTTAATATCCGCGAACGAAATGTTTAAATAGACAAATGTTATAAATACATAACATAATGTTGTAACTATATAACATTTGGAGGATAAACATGGGAAAACCAGGGAAATATAACACGGTAAAGATGATTGGTTCTGCAATTGCTAATATTGCCGGTATTGCATTGCTGGGCGATAAAACATATAGCTATGTCGGAATAATCCTTCTTTCCTTTGGCAGCGTAATATTCGCATTATCCCTTCAGGCAAGAAAGAAAGAAATTACTTCCGATGAATTGACAGAATGGATAGATGGCAAGTCCGCCGTCATGGCGTTCTGGGCGACGTGGTCGACCATAGTCCTGCTGCTTGCGGTTGATATGTACAAACCAGGCTTTCTTGAGATTTACATGGTGCTGGGAATCGTTATGATGGCAACTGTAGGTGCATTGTTCTTTGGTGTGTACTATTATGGAAAACTCAGGAAAGATATCGGTTTTGGACTATGAAAACACGGATAAAAGAATTGAGGGCAAGATACGATTTAACCCAGGAGGAACTTGCTAAAAAAGTAGGTGTGAGAAGGGAAACCATTGTTTTCCTGGAAAAAGGAAAATATAATCCATCATTAAAACTTGCCCATGATGTTGCCAAGTTTTTGAAATCTAATATAGAAGAGGTATTTATTTTCGAGGATATAGACTATGCTTTGGAATAGCCCAGATATTTTAACTCCAGAAAGATTTAAATCTCGTGAGAAAGCTGCAATTCAAGTCGCAATTGGTATAGTAATCTTACTTTTGGTGCTGATTTTGGTCTATCTTTATAGCGGGAAAATTCTATGATGATTTCACAAGAATGGTAAACAATGTGGGCAAGATAAGAATATCAGTAATTGTTTTCTTTTTGGTCTCAGGTAGTGCAGGTGCAATTTCTTCTGATCAATGGAGTAAAACATTTGGAGGAGAAGAATCCGATGGGGCATACTCTGTACAACAGACCTCAGATAGCGGTTATATTATAGCAGGCTGGACATGTTCGTACAGTATTAGCTGCAGCGGTTGGCTTTTTAAGACAGATGCAAACGGCAGCATAGATTGGAGCAAAACATTTGGAGGGGCAAAAGACGATGGGATTTACGCTGTACAACAGACCTCTGATGGTGGATATATACTAGCGGGCTACACATATTCCTATGGAATCGGTAATTCTAATGCATGGCTTATCAAGACCGATTTAAGAGGCAATGAGGAGTGGAATAAAACGTTTGGAAAAAGAGGAGATTTTTGGGCTTATTTTGTTCAGCAAACTGTAGATGGCGGTTATATCCTCGCAGGTGATACTGTGTCATGGGCTGGCGATGGAAATGCATTGCTTATTAAAGTGGATGCAAAAGGTAATGTTCAATGGAACAAGATATTTGGAGGAAATTACTCTATTGGTCCTCCTCGTTCTGTTCAACAGACTTCTGATGGTGGATATATTTTTGCTGCAGGAACAAAATCGAATGAAGGCTGGATTATCAAGACTGATTCTGATGGGAATGAACAGTGGAACAGAGCATTACATGGAAAAGAGTCAAGCTGGTCATATCTTGTTTATTCAGTTAAGCAAACCTCTGGTGGTGGATATATCATTGCGGGAACAGTATTAGTACCTTTTACTGATACACATGGAGACGCAAATGCCTGGATTATCAAGACAAATTCAAACGGCAGTATAGAGTGGAACAAAACATTTGGAGGCAATGCATATGATACTGCATACTCAGTTCAGCAAACTGGAGACCTCGGATATATAATTGCAGGTTATACCTCATCATATGGGGCTGGTGATGAAGATATGTGGATAATTAAAACTGATGCAAAAGGCGAAGAGCAGTGGAACAGAACATTTGGTGGGAAGCGAGATGAAATAGCTTACTCAGTCCAGCAAACCTCGGAAGGTGGATATATACTTGCGGGGAGCACAGCATCTTTTGGAGCAGGTTATAGAGGTTATAGCGATGCTTTGTTGGTTAAAGTTGGAAGTACGGGTGAAATTGGAGCTATTCGTTCAGAAAAAGTCACATCTGGATTTGAAATCTTAGAGTCTATATTTTTAATTATTGCATCATCCTTACTGATTTCAAAAAGAATACTTTAGTCAACATAAATTTTGCTCTTCTTTAAGATTATTTTTTGCCACCCGGTGTTTAAAATTGTGAAATTCCCATATTCCATAATATTTCCATATCCCATGGCTATTTTAAACCTCAATGCTGTATCGTTTTGGGAAGAATACACCCAGGCATTATTTCCTTCAATCATACTGATATGGGTCTGTAGAAAAATCTCATCCTCTAAAAAGTCTGACCTGACCGCGTAATCTTTCTTTCCAGAAAGGGCGATTGTACTGTTTGTAATGACTTTAAGCATTTCTGGCATCTGAGTATTATTGAAAAATTGTGATATGTTTTCATCTGGCATGACATTATCGAGTTTAACTTCTGTGACTTCATAATCTCCTTCTCCCTTTACATCAAATACAGAAATACCTTTGGAAACTGGTAGGAGAACAATAGTTTTATTTCCATTTGTATCGACTGTGATATCATAGCTCACTTCGGCATATCGAGGCTGCCCCAAAAATATAGAAGCACCTGCCATTATTAGACCAGCCGCCAGAATATATAAACCTATCTTCAATCCTTGATTTGTATGCTCACTAACATTTATACCAAGCAATCTGCTCAAATTGATTCCTGCAGTGATTCC
>JAWOKW010000080.1:0-6514 GCA_033854095.1 Candidatus Methanoperedens sp.
ACTTCAAAAATTAAACCTCTTTCCAGAGAGATTGCAAGATGTAATAACGAATATATTCCAAGGGATAGCTACAAGCGCAGATAATATTTATTTCCTAGAAGAGGTAGAAAAAATAGGAACAGATAAAGTTAAAGTTTATTCTAATTCAACGAAATCTGAATGGATTATAGAAACTGTTTATCTCAAACCATTACTTAAAGGAGAAGATGTACATCGTTACGAACCGTTAGAGCCAAAGATTTGGACAATTCTCCCTTATAATATATCCAGCGAAAACCCCAGTCTTTTATCAAGCGATGAAATAAAAGTTAACTCTCCAAAATTATGGGAATATCTCAAATTTAATGAAGTTGAATTGAGAAATCGTGAGCGTGGGCGATTAAAAGATAGTGAAGAATGGTGGCAATTCATTTATCCAAAAAATTTGACTCTCTTCAAAAAAAAGAAAATTATGACACCGGATATTTGTAAAAGAGGAGAGATATCTTACGATACTGAGGGGTACTTCCATACAACGACGGTTTACAGTTTTGTTTTCAATGAAGACTGCCAAGAAAATATCCTATTCTGGAATTCAATTCTGAACAGTTCTTTATTATGGTATTTCATTTCAAATACTGGCTCAATTCTTAGAGGCGGTTTTTTTAGATTCAAAACAAACTACCTGAAACCGTTCTCCATCCGCCGCATCTCCTTCACCACCCCATCCGCCCGCCGCTCTGCGCTTGTGGAGCAGGCGAAAGCGCTGTGCTCTGAATTTCTGGGTGCGCCTGACAGTCGGAAGATCCTTGAATTCATTGAAGTGCGCCTTTCCGCTACGCCAGAAGAAAGCGATGTGGTGCACGACCTGCTTGCCTATCTTGCGGAACGCATGATCGAGATGAATAAGGAGAAGAATGCTGAGATAAAGAGCTTCTTAGACTTCCTGAAAGGCGAGATAGGCACGTCCATAGAAGACCTTTCCAACAAGACTGCTATTCAGGAGTATTACAGTCATGAATTCCAGACTCTCATCGATGTGCTGGTAAAGAACAAAAAGAAGCTGAAGGCAGGGTACGACCCCAAGAGTCCAGCGAATTACAAGCATCTTCTTGAGTGGTACAAAGCTTCGATGGACAGGCTAAAGCCTCTCATGGGCAGGATCAAGGTGACGGATGGGCTTATTGACAGGATTGTTTACAAATTATACGGGCTGACTGAGGATGAGATAAAGATAATAGAGGATAATGTTTCAGAAAAAAAAGATGCAAAAGGTATTAATACAAATAACATTCAATTATAGATAATTACAATTAAATTTGTCATTGGAGTATCTATGGTCTCTGAATGCAAGTCCTGTGGAATACATCTTGGTGAAGAGCATCCTCAACTGAATGATATGTGTATCGAATGTTTTGCAGATGGTTGGGGTGAACTGGTTGAAAAGTCACCGATGGTAAGTCCGCAGACAATCTATAAGATAGATAGCAGAAAAGAGATATAATTTTGTTGAGAGACGATTTTTTTGAGGGAGATCTTTTTTGATGAAAACAGTATAGACAATGGATTACGCCAGGCGTATGAACGAATAGTCAAGGAAGGATTTGATTCTTACATTGTTCTGGCGGTCGATCACGGCGGAGAGCATATCGCCAAAAGATTCAAAAAATATTGGAATTACAGGGATGTTGTGTCATGTGTGCTAAAAAATGGGGATATCTATATTTCAGATCAATCAAAAATCAGTGGTAGCAGAATATTTGTTTGCGATGATACGACAATAACCGGGAAAACTTTCATCAATGTTTTTAAGAAATTGATAGACCTGGGCGCAGGTGACATAAAATTATTTTCCATGCTAATGAGAAGAAATTCATCTGTTGTTCCAAATATATTTGTTTTTGAGACCGAAGCTGATACCAAAGTATATTTTCCATGGAGCGATTATCCAATAAGGACATATTCAAAAGGAATAGTCCGGAAAATATCACATGAGGACTGTAAAAAGGATTTTCGCTGTGGGGATCCAAACATCGACAAAAACTCACTTTCAGATTTTTTCAAAAACCAGGAACATTCATCTGCGAAAGTCTATCTTGTTGAAGATAAAGGTGAAGTTTGTTCAATCGTTCAATTTTATGAAAAGCACCTCGATAGCTACAAAGGATTATTCCTTGATATAATTGCGACCGCCGAAAACAAGAAAGGAAATAAATATGCCAGTACATTGTTAAAATTGATCAGTTACTACATGTTCTATCATGAGTTTAACTTCATATACGGCTATGCATTCGACAATGAGGAACTTATTGATATGTATAAAAAACGAGGATTTGATGTAGTAGGATCTATCCATGACCCTCACTATGGCATTCTTCATAAAATCGTTATAGTCAACGGAACAAAAAATGTAAAAGACCGTGTGATCGCTTCTATTAAGCCTCATATTTAAATAAAAAAACGAGATAAACTCGTAATGGCACCATTTAAACCCGAAGACAAAGTCCTTGTAAACGGCAAACATGCAGAAGTAAAGACAGTCAAGGACATCGGAGGAGGACACTTTGAAATCGGGGTCGTTTATACAGAGGACAAGAGATTCGACACCGTGATTTATCCTTTCACTGAAATTCAGAAAATAGATTCACCAATAGAATCTGCTAAAAAGCTAAAGTTCGACCCATCTTGGAAATACGACCTTGCAACCGATGCTCTCATGTTCAAGCATGCTTATCTCTATGACCCTCTCTTCAGCCTCAGCACTACTCGCATCGATGCCCTCCCCCATCAGATAGAAGCTGTTTATGATAAAATTCTCCCAGCCCATGAACAGCGTTTTCTTTTAGCTGATGATCCAGGCTTGGGAAAAACCATAATGGCTGGCATGGTCATCAAGGAACTTCACGCAAGAGGAAGAGCCAACCGCGTCTTGATAGTAACCCCTGCGCCGCTCTCCCGACAGTGGGTAAGAGAGCTGCGCGAGATGTTCGAACTTGAATTCACGCGGTACGATGCGCCACTACTGAATACGCTGAGATCGAACATGGCAACGGGAGGTAATCCATGGTACAAACACAACTGGATAATCACAAGTCTTGACTTCATCAAAAAAGAAGAGATGAGGCTTGAGCTTGGCAAAACCAGGTGGGATATGGTGATATTTGATGAAGCTCACAAATTAAAAGCATATAAATACGGGGATAAAATCGAAAGAACTGATAGATACAAAACCGCTGCTATCCTTACAGATTATGAGTGCTGTGATACTGTTTTACTGCTGACCGCTACGCCACATGATGGGAATCCCTATCCATTTTTCTCTTTACTACAATTGATTGATCCCTATATTGCACAGGATGAATACAGCCTGATTCCTGAGAGAACAGAACAAATAATTATCAGGCGGCTGAAAGAGGATGTTAAAAATTGGGACGGCTCACCTCTTTTCAAACCACGACATGTTGAATCTATCCAGCTTGAGTATGATGAAAAAGGACCCGAATATAAATTCTATGACCAGATAACGAATTACGTTACCTATCACTACAATAAGAGCAAAAAGGACGAAAAAAAGAGGGCAGTTGGATTTGCAATGGTAATCTTGCAAAAACGCATGGTATCAAGCCTATTTGCAATACAAAAATCTCTTGAAAAGCGCGCCATGAGGCTTCAAGAAGCACTGCGAAAGCGTGAGCAGGCACTTGAAGCTTTGAAGGGATTGCCTAAGGAATTGAATGAATACGAGCAGGAATATGAAGACATGGAAGATGAAAGGAGGGAAGAAATAGAAGATCACCTGTTAGCGCTCACCACAGCAGAACACCCGAAAGAGATGGAATTAGAGATTCGACAGCTTGAAGGCTTAGTAGAAGAAGCTAAGAAAATCCCTAAAGATACCAAAGCTGAGAAGTTCCTTGAATTCGTAAAAGGAATCTTTGATAAAAAGCCCGATGAAAAGCTGCTGGTTTTCACTGAATATAAGGATACTCTGACATATCTCGCAGGTGGGACAAGCGAAGGCAAAAAGATAACAGGATTACTGGAAAAGGCAGGCTACAAAATCGTTCAGATTCATGGGTCAATGGATATGGATGCAAGACAGGAAGCTGAAGCTGAGTTCAAAGATAAAGCTCAAATTCTTGTGGCTACTGATGCTGCCGGAGAGGGTTTGAATTTTCAGTTCGCTCACATCATGGTAAATTATGAAGAAAATGAAGTGTTCATTCATAATCTTCTAATTCGCAATACAAGGGAGGGAGCGATATTTGAGCGTCTCTTCGAAAAAATGGAGTTGATTCGCCATGAACTGGGTGAGCGGGTTTTCGATGTGCTTGGAACTCTTCTTCAGGATGTAAATATCACAAACCTGGTTATGAATGTGCTCTCGAAAGAGCCCACTCAGATAGAAAACATAATCGAAAGATGCATCGATCTGAAAGTGGATGAGAAGAAGAGAGCTCTCATAGAAAAAGTCGATAGAGAAGCTCTGATCCGTCAAAATATCCATCTTGACCCGCAGATCCAGAAGTCTGTGCTCTCAAAAGAATCATTCATAGACCATACCGATATGCAGAGATTCATAAGTATGGCTATTGAAAAATGGGGAACTGGTTCATTGAAACCTCAATCTCAAGGACTATTTTCTTTGAAAGTTCCTCTTGAATTTGTGGATAATTCCATAATACACCCGCGGTACGACCGTATAACATTTGATAGAGAAGTAGCTAAAACTTTTGGGCGAGGCAAAGTAATTTTTATGGCTGTAGGCCATCCATTTGTTGATAGATTAATTGACTACATCTTAAAACCACAATGGGGCGGGAAAATAGCCATTAAACTTGATGCTGAAGGAAAAAAGGGAATAATTTTCAATTATCTTACTCAGTCGAAAGATTACAGTCAATCTACCGTATCAGAACAAATCCAAACTTACTGGTGGGAATCGAGTAAAGAAACTATAAATAAGGTCAGCCCGCGGTTTCATTGGGATTTCGAAAGCCATGGCGGTAGCGTGGATGATTTGGAAAAAGAAACATTAGCAGAAATAATTTTGCACCTAAATGAAATAGAGCCTAAAATATATCAGTTAGCTGTTCAAGATGCAATTAATTTTACAAAAGAACTTGCAAATAAACGATATGCTGAGGTTGATATTAAAGAGAAAGATGCTGATCGCTTTTTTACAGCCAAAATCAAGCGTTTAGAGGATAAACTTGAATCTCAAAAAGTTCAGGCTTCCTATAGAGATATGGCGATTGCGATAAGAACTACAGAAGGTGATTTAGAACGCACACGATATGAATATAAAACTAGAAAGCAAAGATTACAGCAGGAAAAGAATCTGGCTTTTCATACCCCTATTCTTCAAAATATTTGCTTAATCATCCCAAAACAAGGAATTTCTCTTAGTCCTGAAGAGGCTGAAAATAAAAAGAAAATAGAGTTAGCCGGGATGATGGCAGTAATGCGGTATGAGACTGAACAGCTAAGAACACCAACAGATGTATCTTTGGAATTCCTGGGATACGATATTAAATCCACATCTATTGAAGGAATGAGATACATCGAGGTTAAAGCATTTGAAGGTACTGGGGTCATAGAGATGACAGAAAACGAGTGGAAAACGTCTCAAAAACTTAATGATAATTACTGGCTTTATGTTGTTGAGAATGCATTGAATGAAACTAAGAGGAATATTTTTACAATAAGAAATCCCAGTGAAAGATTTAAAGATATTAAGATAGTTCACCGAGAAACAAGTTATTTAATATCGGACTGGAAATCAAAATTATGATCAGAATTCTCATGAATCGAGGTTAAAAGGTAATAATAAAATGAATGAGAAAATCATGCCTCTCAATATACTTTCGCAAACCTCCTGCGCCCCCCTCTCCCCAACCCCCAGCCCCCTCCCCTCCGAACTTCCTGCCTGGCACAACCGCAGCGAACCCGTGCCGAGCGGAATAAAAAGCTCTATACGGAAACGAACATGGATTGCGGTTTCATTTTCTGCGGGTGCGCCTGAAATCCTCAATGCAGGTCATCTCAAACTCGCCCAGTTAACAAATCTGTGTTCATTCGAGTATTATCATTTAGGGGCAGAAAAGATATTGAAAGAAGTAGAAATGAGGTTCGATAAATGACACCAGAAGAGGAAGAAATACAGTTACTATACCTGAATTATGCAAGCCTTATAGCGGAAAAATTAAAAGAATACTTGCAGAATGATCTCATCTCGGTCGTATTTTTCGGTAGCGCAGCCAGAGGAGAAGCAGGGGAAGGAAGCGATATTGATATTCTAATCGTGGCTGAGAACTTTGGAACCGGGAGTAGGTTTGATGTATTTAATGAGATTGAGAGCGATCTTCGAGCATCCGATGATTATATGGAACTGAAAGAAAATAATCTTGGAACTCTTATCAGCCCTATTCCTCTTACACCATCTGAAATTGAAAATAATCCTTCTATCCTTCTTGATATTGTTACTGATGGAATAATTATGTTCGATACGGATGATTTTATTGAGATCAAAATC
>JAWOKW010000081.1:0-3778 GCA_033854095.1 Candidatus Methanoperedens sp.
TACGGGCAAAGACAGGGACAGTCCACGGCGCACTTACGGCTGTGCTGACTATCTGCAAGGCTCTTCCATACAGCTATAACCGCGACTATCAGGAAGCTACGCCTCATCTATGGCACGCTGTCGATTCTGCACGCTCTTGTGTGCGCATGGCTATCGGGATGGTCAGGACTATGAACATCATGGACCAAACTATGAGGCGTGCCTTGAACACAGGATTTATGACCGCGACCGAGCTTGCTGATACCATCGTGCGAACCACACATCTCCCTTTCAGGACTGCGCATCATATCGTCGGAATGATAGCAAAGACAGGAAAAAAACCAACGCTTTCTGATATAGATGAAGTCTCATTAAAGCTCCTCAATGAGAGATTAAGCGACAGAAACCTCTCTGAAACAAGTATCAATGAAGCTCTCGACCATGTAGAAAACGTAAAAAAACGCACTGTTACAGGCGGCACTGCACCTGTGGAAACAAAGCGTCAGGTAATGGTTATGAATAAAGAACTTGAGGACTTAAAGAGCGAGCTTAAATATATCCGCAAAAAAATCGATGCTGCTTCAGAAGAACTCGAAAAGGTATGCAGGCAGTATTCCTGATTTTGTGATGGAAAGATTAATACAGACATAACGCTACTACTTCAGCCACGTTATGAGCGAGGAAACACAGGCAATAGTTACAGAGGTCACAGCAGAAAAAAAAGAACAAATCGCTGTTGCTCAGAGTGACAGCAAGCGTGCTTTCTGCATGGCACTTCCAGTGGCAGGAGGAAGACCATTAAGATTGACAGGGGACAACCCGCATGAATTTATACCATTTCTCAAGGATTCATGTGTAGCATGGTTAAATTTTCCGGTAAAAGATCTTAAAAAAGATGCAGATGTTATCGCTATATCTCTTGGTTTCAGTTCTTCGCTCGTGCCAAATCTTCTTTCATGTTATCTGTCGGCTTATGAAGACCGTGATACTGAACTGGGATTGATGCTTCCTGCTGTGGCTGTAAAGAAATTTGAGGTTCTTATCAGCCCTATATTAATTCTAATAAGAAAAGACATGATTCTCACAATTCATGAAGAGAATGTGAATCGCATGATCCGTCTTTCCAGATATGCTGATGCTTTTATGAGAAAAATCAAACATAACCTCATACAGGAAGACAAATTGACCATCGTTCTCACAAGAATAATCGATGAAAACAATAATAAAAATTTTGAACATTTAAGAGAGCTTGAAACACAGGGAGATGAGATAAGCAAGAATTTACTTGACCCGCTTGCTCCAAGAGGCATGATCGCTCCAGAGATCTACAACATGAAACACGCCCTTATAAGCTACATGGACACTCTGTGGGCTACCCTTGATGTCTTGAATTCGCTCAGGCACGGCGATGCGGAACTTATCACAGATAACCCTAAATTACTGGCAAGGGTAGGCATACTATCAGATGACATCAACAGGCATATAGCGCTCAGCGAGCATATGTCTGATGTGTTAGCTTCAGGGCTTGAGGTACTCCAGAGCATCTATAACAACCAGCTCCAGATATTGAACAACAGGCTGGCGTTTGTCATGACGTGGCTTACCATACTCGGTACTGCTGTGCTTGTACCAAATACCCTTGCAACCGTTTTTAGCAATCCTGCCTTTGATCTTGGATCAAAGGACATTGTATGGTATTCTGCTTTACTTGTCGTATCAACAGCGCTTTCAACATGGGCTGCTTACTGGTGGATAAAAAAGAAGGGATTATTGCCTTTCAAGGTGGAATGATTTATGTATGGACTGATAAGTTATTGAAGGAAAAATGACCGATGAAATTCAAAATCTCTATCTCAATTACTCAAGCCTTATCGTAAATAAATTAGAGGAAATCCTCTATGACGATCTTTTCGCCAAGATATTTTGTGTAGTGAGGGAATTCATGGGCTTCCGGCTCTTCAAACTTGACTTTCAGGGTTTCATGGGTTACAAAATTTGAAATAGTTGAAAAGTGCATACAGTAGAAATGGTGCAAAAAATCCTAAAATCAATTCGTAGCCCATATATAGGCTACAACAAAACGCCATAAATCGTGCTTCATAGGCTCATTTCGTGAAAACATAGCCCACATAACTCGGAATCTCAGTTCAAAGACTAAAGTGGAATTTTTATTTGATTCCATAGCGATCACATGGAATATTATTGTCTGGAGCGTATCCGAGGTCAGTATGTATGGATAGCTAAAAATCGTACCCCCTATTTGTTTCTGTATCTCAAACGTTCTTTCCTGAGGTCTGAACACGAGGTTGAAATTAATATTCTTGAAAAATCGGGTCATAATATCCCTAAACTTTTTATTTCCCATTACGATAAAATTTCATAAATTCAGCTTCATGGAGTGGGATTATATTCTGGATGGTATTACCTTTGATGTTCCCGGAATAATCAAGTTTATTTTGTATGCAAGTATATTTTTCAGTGAATCAACAAGCAATGGAAGATCATTTTTTACAGTTTCCCACACAATTACAATATCGATATCATCATATTCATATATCATAACATTGCCATACTGATCAGGTCACTCCATGGAATCTCAGGATATGCAGCCTGCATTTCTTCTGAAATTCGGTGCGCAGCCCCTCCTATTATTTCAAAGCGCCGAATGACTGCATCCAGAAGTTGGGTATTTCCAAAAAACAACAGCCTCCGCAGAACTCAAAATAGCGTTCCTTCGAATATAATTCCTGCTGGATTCAATACCCCTGCGGCTGACTATGTCCACCTCGCGCCCAAATATCTCTTTGAGTTCTTTTTCCATGTGTACGAGATCGAACAGGGTATGCTTTGCATCATCGCTGAATGTCACGAGGACATCAATATCGCTGTCTGGACGGAAATCATCGCGCAGCACTGAGCCAAAAAGGGCGATTTCGCGGATTTTCCACTTTTTGCAGAATTGTGCTATTTTTGTTCTGGGGATATCGATGTGGAAGGCGGTCATTGATGTGCCCGCTCATCTATAAGAAACCGTTGCTTCTACAGCCGATGTCGATTTCAAAATCGTTGTGCTGATTGAGTATTTCATCTGGATTTTGTTGAGAGCAACGGTATGCTGCATAAGAGCGGATTTGCTTTTAAACTTATGGTAGGACATCGTTGCTATATAGCTTGTGCTGTACAGTTTGTATCTTATTTCGCAGTACATCCTGTTTCCTGATGCTGAGGCGCAGGCGATTGCATACCATGATGGGGTGGTATGCCTGAAGGGATGTTGGCGGCGCATAAGGAAGAGGCGCCGTAGCACTGTGATGATACGTGGAGGGTGAAAGTGAAGGAGAAGACAAAAGAGTAAACTATTTGCTGAATATCAATGTATTTAAGGTTGATAAAATTTTATCTTTATTATATTTATTAATATGAAAAAGGAGAAATCTGATACCGTAGATGTTGAAAAACAGTTGCAAGCTGCAAGACAAAATTTATTAGATCTTATGATGCGCAACAGTCTTTTGAATTTCCACACAACAAATGCACGAGCAATAAAATGGTGTTCACTCCAATGAATGCCATATCATATTTTATGTTAAGATGTGCAACATAGGGTCTAATTCAAAGGTGACTGAGCATTAAAATAAGAAAAGGTATCTTATCAGATCTAAATAATATAAAAGAAATAGCAGACAATAACAAGAAAAATCTTGGTTTTATTTCACGACCGATATTTGAAGAATCTATTTTAAGAAAACAGTTATTTATTTCTATAGATAACAATCAAATTATAGGATTCATAAATTAT
>JAWOKW010000082.1:0-5272 GCA_033854095.1 Candidatus Methanoperedens sp.
CAGGGTGTACTTTTTTCAAGCGAAGAAAATATACAAGGCAAAAAAATTTATAGAATCTTAGAGACCCCACGGGTCGTTCTGGATAGAAAGACGCATGCTTCTAATATATACCACATTGCTGAGGTAAGTTTTTCTGAAAGATGTGGTTTATATTTTCTTATCGACTATAAGAATGAAAAAATAAAGCCAAAAATAGAAGCTTCGATAAGACTTCTTGGCGATGAGGGAATAGGCGGAGAGAAAACTTCTGGTAAGGGGTTCTTTGAGCCTTGTTTTGAGACCATTCAATTAAAAAATACTGATAATGATAAGAATGTTACATTATCTCTTGTTTATCCAGAAAAAGAAGAGCTGAGTTCGATAAGAAATGGAAGTTATGAATTTCTAAAGCGTGGTGGATGGGTTTTCTCACAAGAGCATAAGAACTTGAGAAAAAGAACTGTAAGAATGCTGAGCGAAGGCTCTGTTTTTTCTGGGAAAGTAACTGGTAAA
This sequence comes from Candidatus Methanoperedens sp., assembly GCA_033854095.1. Taxonomy (GTDB): domain Archaea; phylum Halobacteriota; class Methanosarcinia; order Methanosarcinales; family Methanoperedenaceae; genus Methanoperedens. Next base: position 493 of record JAWOKW010000082.1, read on the forward strand.
TTAGTGAACGTAACACCGAATGTAGAAACAGAACATGAGATCTACAGATATGGCTACGCATTTACAGTTCCCTGCGGGTGATAAGAATGAAAAATTTGACTATGTATAATTGCACTCTTACAACGCTTACACCCATACATATCGGCAGTGGAGAAAAATTTGGGAAAATAGATTACGTTTTCCACAATAACTTCTTAACTATCGTAGACATAGACAAATTAATCGCTCAACTTAAAAATCCAGTTGCTTTATCCAATGAAATAGAGCGCGCCGGAAAGAATTTTTCGATGGAGTTGTTTTTAAAAAGTCAGAAAATTAATATTGAAAATGTGGAACTATATACTACAGATTGCCCCAAAGCTCCCACTGGAGAAGTAATAGTACATATAAAAGAATCCTCAAATCTTCCTTTTATACCTGGGAGTTCTATTAAAGGCGCTATCAGGACTGCTTTATTATGGAATGTTCTCAAGGAAGATGCCAGTATCTGTAAAAGAGTCGAAGATGCTGTCAACCAAGATTTACAGAAATTAACAAATGATATCAAAAAGAATCCTAATAGACAAAAGAGGATTATAGAAGGTTCTAAGAGAAAAATTGGTAAGAAAGCTGAGGAGATTGTTTTTGGGGAGAATCCTAATTATGATCTTTTGAGGGCTTTACAGATTTCTGATACAATCTGTGCAGGAATAGATAACTTGCAGATATCCGAAGTAAATATTATGAGTGCGGTGTCTGATGGGTATAAATGGAAAGAGATTATCGTTTTCTTGGAAAGTCTAAAGATCGGTACTAAATTAGAAGGAAGTCTGAAAATTGATGAATTTTTACTCGAAGATAAAATAGCAAAGTTGCTCAAATTTAATGGTAAACAAGAGTTAATCAGAAAGATTTCTGAAATTTGCAATTATTTTGCAAGCGAGTTCATCGAGAATGAAATAAAGTTTTATAATAAATATAAATTATCGCAGCTTGCGGCAGAATATGAACGTTTAGCAAATTTGATTCCTCCTTCAAAGGAGGGATTTTTGCTCCATTTTGGCTGGGGGTCTGGCTGGCATGGAATGACTATTGGACGGCTTTTGCAAGAAGATCCTGATTTTGATTTCAAAGACTTGCGGCGAACATTCAGTTTGGGCAAGCGAGGCATAGATGAATTTCCAAAAACTCGAAAAATTGTATTCGAAAGAAATCAGCCGAAATATCCCCTTGGTTGGGTTAATATTTCTCTGAAATAACTATGAAAATCTCCTGCAATAACCTAAAGAACTGCCGAGTAATATGAATATAAAATTCACAGTAAGAAAATCTGAAAAATGGAATATATTGCATTTTGAGCTCGACTCCCCCCTTTCTCCCAAAGAATTGCAATCAATTATGGATTCATGATTCATCATTATCACCCGACTAAATTTATTGCAACATATGACCCAAGAGAGGGAGGAGCAATTGTAATAGAATCTCATTCGCCTGAATATAAAATAGGAGATGTAATAAAAATTGAGGTGGTTTAAATGGGAGTTTGGCATTTTAGCGGGCTCGGACTAAATGCTGGTGCTGTAACAGTCCCCCTGACGTATGTTTATTTAATGCTAAAGGCAGCGAGACTACGAGACGTTAATGCTAAAAAGTTCTTTGAGACCTCAGGTGAAAGGAATCAGATTGAAACTTCAGAACCTGGAACTCCTGAAGCTTTAATTATCTTCACTTCTGAAGAAGTGATAACCGGCAAGAAAGGAAACTCATGTATCGACAACTGGTTTCGTACCGATGAAAGTAAAAATGTTCCTAAGGTTATAGCAAAATACATGAATTCTATTATTAACGAGCTGAATGATGAAAAATTTTCAGTCTATAAAGAAGGAATAAAGTATATTTATCTTATAAAAGTAAACCACGAAGATTACTATGATTGTTTCTTCAACATTTATACCACCCTTAAAGGCTTAAGCAATAAAGAAATATGGATAAATATGATAGGCGGAACGAATCAAATAAATGCCGCTTTGCTGACAGCCAGTGGTTTGACTGGAATAAGTGCAAGGTATTATTACTTTTTTCAAAAATATGAAGATACAAAATTTTTACATTCTACGATAGAGAAGCCTAATTTTAAAAACCCAAACATCAAAATACCACCTGAAGGTTGGTATGAGCTTCCCCCGTTCTGGTTTGAAGCAGCTCTCATCAAGGAATTAAATCATATTTTTAAAGATAGAGAAAGAGTAAATGTTGGAGAGATCAAAATGTTATTAGACCAATCGAATATTCCGAGGCAATTCTTCATCAAACTTATCGGTAGTAGGCTAATAAAGCCTGCAAAAAATGACACAGTAACCAAAGGAGAAATGCTAGAGCAATGGATGAAGGGACTAGAAAAAGCTGAAAAAGAATCTGAGAGTGTAACAAACTTTAATGAATGGAAAAATTGGGCATCTAAAAGAAAAATACTCTGGAAACTTGCCCTTGACGGAAAATGTGAACAGATGAACTAAAAACATATGAATGTTGATATATATATAAAAATCATCCTCTTCGGCTCCTACGCAAGAGGAAACTACAGCAAAAAGAGCGACATGGACATACTGATCGCAGACGACATACCCCTTGACGAGCTGATAGACATCTCTCTCCCTCTTCTGCTGAAACACGGCGTCTGCATCTCACCTCATGTCATGAAAGAGGAGCATTTCAGCCTCTTAGAGAAAGAAGGCTACGGATTGCTTTCCGGAATTGAAGATTTCAGGGCAGGACATGTATGAACAAAAAACAAAAATCCTTACAAGAATTCATAAAAATTGCTAAAGAAAATCATGGCGATAAAATAGAACATATCATCCTCTTTGGCAGCTATGCAAGGGGAGAAGCCGGAGAGGAAAGCGATATAGACCTACTTGCTATCACCAGCGGAAATAGATTTGAAACGCAGAAAAACCTTTCCGAGATAGCCGTTGATATATTGCTTAATACAGGTGAGTATATTTCATCAAAGGTCATATCAGTTGAAGAATATTCTTTCATGAAAAGAATAAAAACAGGATTTTACCAGAACTTAGCCAGAGAGGTTGTAGTAATTGGATGAAGATGAGCTGCTTATAGAAGAAGCAGAATCCAAATTAGAATTTGTAAAAGAGGGGGTTATTGAAGAATACTATCTCAAAGCTATAAGCACCGCGAGAGAAATCGGGGAGAAGGCGGACTACGGGATAGGGTATGAATTCACAGAAGAAGAGGCGGAAAGTGTAATAGATGAAAATATCAACAAAAGCAGGCACCTGCTATAGGCGCAGACTTCACAGGCGGCACAAAGCCCATGACCCTTGGAATGGTCATGGCATGCTTACCAGCAGATACTCATCTTGCCATTTTTAAAGCCGCTTTCAGGTTAATTGGTTTGTTAAATTAACGAGAGGATCGAAGTGCTCGTCGTCTGTTAATACGTGCTTGATTCCCTCAATTATACCAGTCGCAGCTATCAGCGAGTCGCCAAGAGGAAGTTGATAAATCATGTGCAGCTCCCCGGCACGCATTGCTATTGCTCTATCAACATCAATTATCTCCAGCTTTGTAGAGAGCAATTCCTTCAATTTTTCCTTATAAATATCTCTGCCAAGATGATTAATCAATTCCGCAAGTGTCGTAACTGAAATTACACCAACGATCTTTTGGTTCTGGATCGCTTCGGCAAACTTGAAATAAGGTCCTTCTTCAGCCTCTTCCGTAAGAAGATCATATATATGCATCGTGTCAATTAGAATCTTATTCATCTAATCTCTATCTCCAATTCTCTCGCATCTCTCTTAAGTTCTTTCTCACAGTTTCCCTATCAAACACGGGCTTTACAGATCCAACCAGTGTTCTAATGTCTACAGTCTTGGGTGTCAATTTAATATCCCTATCCTCAACCTCTATTAACAGCTTTTCGCCTTTTTTAAGCCCAAACTTTTTTCTGATCGTGAGAGGTATTACTATTTGCCCTTTTGCGCTCATTGTTAGTGTCTTCATGTATTCTTACTGGTAAGATTGCAAGGAATATATATTTTATCCGACTACAGCTCTGTTCGATCTGTTAGAATGATTGGTATAAATAACCAGCAACCTCTATCTGCGGTTCTCTCACCTCTACAAGATTGGATGCCCTCTCCACCATCTCAAGCGGATCTGTTCAATCCCGATACGCCAGCAGCATCAATTCACCAGCATCTACTAAAGCCTATTTTAGAATATATTTTTTAAATTTTTCCCAAAAATAACCGTACAAGACATAGTTCAGATGCAGGATATCGGCTGCGCTGTTTGATTTGTTGGAGTGCCTTCGCCAAACGGATTTACAGTATAATTTTAAATATTCATAGTTAATAATTGAAAACTAAGATATGTTTTTATAAATGCCAGAATTCAGTACACACACTGTATAATGATTTAATATTCCGTTGATAATTTTATCAGCATCAAATTGCTAAAAAATTATGCCATAATCCTCATAAATGAGAAAATACCCCTTCGCCAGAGCTTATAAAACCCCCTGCAATTTGAAGCTGGCGAAAAACACGAAAGTACATCTGTCCTTAGAAAAGCTTATAGCCCATTTAGAACCATAATAATGTTTGTATTTTTAAGGCAGAAAAGCGAGTCCCGATGAAAAGGGAACTGAAAGCTCAGCGTTCCGCAGTTCGTCCTTCGTTCGTAGTGCCCGCAGAAAAGCGAGTCCCGATGAAAAGGGAACTGAAAGACCCGCCACAGGTTTCACACCACCGAACAGCATCGCAGAAAAGCGAGT
>JAWOKW010000083.1:0-2594 GCA_033854095.1 Candidatus Methanoperedens sp.
GTCATTGAAACCATCAAGCTCCTAAAGAAGCTTGATGAGAAGATCAAAGGCTGCCGTACATGCTTCAAGTGGGTAGTGAATCAGTCCCGGGATGCCATGCATGGCAAAGAGGGGCGCAGATTGATGCTCGCGACTGCAACGGAGTTAAAATCCGAACACGTGACGCTTGAAGAGTTCAGGTTGTACGCAAAGAAGGTATACGGTGCTGACTATGATCCCGTGCGAACAAACAGCGAGTGGAAAGGGATTGATGAAAGGAAAAGGTGGAAATGTAATACCATCTGGCAGAATTTTCCTGAAGTATTGGAATTATGCAAGACCTGTCCTAAAAAGACCCAGGATAAGGACTACATAGAGATCGAAACAACGAAAAAGGCAATCGAAATAATGGCCAGGGGTGATCCAATCGGATATATATTGGATACCTGGAACAAGTTTCATTCAGGAGACAGGCCATTTGGTTATGTCTTGTTATGCAGTTCAGTGTGCAGCAGTATAGCTGCAAGCGATGGATTAGCAATAAACTTCAATGGAGATTCAGGAGGGGGAAAATCGCACGCCTGCAGGTCGATGCTGCATCTCATTCCCCCGCAATGGTGGATCAGGAGAGGTCTGAGTGACAAGACGATCTTTTATTCTGATTCAATTCATCCAGACATGATCATTCTTTCTGACGATGTGCAAATGTCAGATGACGTCAAGATGATATTCAAGAACAGCATCAGTGATTTCCAGGAACAGATAGAAAATGAAACTGTTAGCATCCAAGGCAAAAGTGAGATCTTGAAAGTTCCCCCCAGACTGACCTGGTGGCTCACATCAGTAGGCGATATCGGTAACGTGGAGGTTGAAAGATGCTGCCTCAGGATAGGAATAAAGAACAATGAACAGAGATTAAAGACAATTTCAGATAGATTGCAGAAGAGACGGCAAAAGGGTGAGGAGAAGTATCCTGAAGATTATCCTGAAGTGAAGATATGCAGAGCGATATTCGAGGAGCTTAAATCAAAAAAAGAAAAGGTTGTTTTTAATTTCAATATCAAGTTCAAAGATGGTCTCAGCACCGATATGCAGAATATGATTTTTGAGCTTCTGCTGACAACCGCATTCATAAACAAATATCAGAGGCAGAGAGACGATGACGGCGCGATACTGGCAACAAAAGAAGATTTTAAGAATGTGATTGATAATTTCGCAGCCATCACCGACACACAGGTCAGCCAGCTCACAAAGCAAGAACTGATGGCAGCGATGTGCCAAAAACAGATGGGGTGCGAAGTATCTGGCAATGCTATACAGGAGGCTTTCAAGAAGAATAAGGAGTGGGGCACGTTGGTAATGAACGGCAGGAATGGAGACGATATGTTGCTGGGCAAGATGCCAAACGTTGTTGAGCCAGCCATTTACGAAAAAATCGCGGAGATAATTGATTGACCCTGGAAGTTTTCAAATGTTGACTTTGGCTGAAGCCAGATTTTCCCCCTGCGGCTGCGGCTTCGCCTTCAGGGTCGGCGCACGGCGCCTAAAATCCGACGTATCCAGTATCAAAAAGTAATCCTCGGTCTGGAAAGAAGCCGGATTCAGAGGATTGAATATGAAAGAATCTGTAAAAGATATATCAAACTCCTTTCGTAAGGCAAGAATCGTGGGTGAGAGACTCCTTGAGCAAGGCAGGATAACATGGGAAAGTTACGCTGCCGTGATGATAGGATTCGAAAATAAGCTGAAAAGCATGGGTCAGGTGATCTGAATGAGCCAACAGGAATTAGTCCCTGTTTTCTATGAACTGAAAAGACAGAGGAAAACCAGAAAGGATCTGATAGTTGATTCCCGCAGCCTCAAAGCTGTCGCAGAGCCGGAACGCATTGTGATAGACATCCCCAAGTACGGAGGCCATCCGCTAACGCAATGGGCACATGGATACCTGGCAGAGAAGGTGTCCAGATCCCACAGAATATTACAGCAGGATGCTTGATGCCAGGAACTACGGTCTCCTTGCGGATAATGTCAACACATGGCTGCCGATCGGAGACAAGAGGATGATATGCATCCTGGACGGGAATGTGAGAGCTATCCTCAGCGATAGGTATAGGGTTCTGGACAACTACGACCTTGTGTTCCTCGCCCTGGATGAGTTCGCAAAGGCAGGAGCAGAGGTGCATAAATTGAACCTCACGGAATCCCACCTGTTCGTAAAATCGGTCGCACTTGGTTGCAGCGAGAGGTTCGCCCGGGTGATGTAGTGCAGGGCGGTCTTATAATCAGGAACTCAGAGGTAGGTGCCTCCCGCTTCGCAGTAGAACAGTTCGTATTGCGGCTGGCATGCTCAAATGGACTGATAGCTTCAGAAGGCTATTCAAGGTACATCTTGGCAAGTGCAAAGAGGAAGGAGAGTTCAACTGGTCGCCCGAGTCGATACACTACGAGAACCAGGCTATCTGGAGCACAGTTCGAGATGTGATAAGAAACACCTTCGATCCGGCAAGCTTTGAATCAATAGTTGCCAGGTTAAAAAGCAATGCTGAAACTCCAGTATCTGCTCCGGTGCAGGCAGTAACAAATATTGTGACTCACACGGGGCTCACTGAAGCTAC
>JAWOKW010000084.1:0-2738 GCA_033854095.1 Candidatus Methanoperedens sp.
TATAGAAAGTCATTCACCTTCAATCATTGCGACCTCAGGATTTACATGTAACGTGTACGTGTGCGCAAGAGTGGCAGAAATAGCTAAAAAAGTTAGCACTGATATAGTTACAATTGTTGGCGGTCAGCATTTTTCATCCGCTGCTGAAGAATCTCTTAAAGATTATTCTGAGATTGATTATATAATAAGGGGCGAGGGAGAGGAAACACTTTTAGAATTGATCAAAACATTAAGAAATAAAAAAAATGTTATAGACGTAAAGGGCATATCCTTCAGACAAAATGGCAGGATCATTCATACACTTGCACGCCCGTTAATCGAAAACCTTGATACTCTGCCCTACCCTGCGTACCATCTTGTTGAAAACAACATGGAAAAATATCATTTTGCCATGATGGCAGGGAAAAAAACGAGGTATATGATTCTTGAAGGGTCGCGCGGATGTTCCCATAGATGCTCATTTTGCACTCAGTGGAAATACTGGAACGGTATATACAGGACAAAATCAGCCAGACGGATTGCAGATGAGATGGAATATCTCAACGAAAGATTCGGGGGAGAATTCCTTTGGCTTACAGATGACAATTTCAGATATGATATCAGAGCAAAAGACTTGTGGCAGGAATTGAGAGTGCGAAAATTCACTCAGGATATTACCTGGTTCTTCCAGGCAAGAACAGATGACATCGCCAATAATTCCGATTTAGTCGCAAAAATGCGAGACGTTGGAAACAACTGGATACTTATGGGTGTCGAGAATAATTCACCTGAAATACTGAAAGATTTCAAAAAGGAAATAAAAGTTAGCGAGGCGTATCGCGCGGTAAAAATCCTGAAGGATAATGACATCTTCTCTCAATCCATGTTCATCATTGGCTCGAGAAAGGATACTGCTGAATCAATTGAAGAGTTGCGGCAATTCTCACTTGATCTTGGTGCGGAACTTGCAGTATATACTATCCTTACACCCTTTCCTGGCACGGGAATCTATTCAGATGCGCTGCAAAATGGATGGATCGAAGATACAAATTTCGCGCACTATGATATGGCTCATGCGATTATGCCTACTAAAACATTATCACGACGCCAGGTGCAGGAAGAACTTTACCACTGCTATAGAGCTTTTTACGGTTCTATCTCACGAAACATTTCAGGATTATTTTCGAAAAATGAGATTAAAAGGAGAGTGACCCGTCATATGGCAGGGAAAAATGTATTAACGAGTCTGAGGCGCCTGATTTGATCAAAAAAAATCCTGTAATATATTATCTGATCCTCTCAGCAACAGGGGCTTTACTGATTATATTCCTGTCTTTGCTAAGCTATGCTGATATCAAAACTATCCGCACATCTGACAAACTTGTCATAGGCGCAGTGTTTATTTTGAGCTGCATTTCTGGAATCTGTGCCGCCATTAAACCAAATTTGATTAAAAGATTCTCAAAACGATATAGCCATGATGGACAATGTCTTCAAACAATAATAACGAGGCATCGAGGGCACCACCCTGAATGCGAACAGTTTATGGTTCATACAATCAAAATAAGAAATAAAATTCTGTGCCCCGGTTGCAGTGGTTTAGCCGTCGGTTCCATCATATCAATTGTCTTGATGAGTATTTATATCGTGTTTCTCAAAGAAATACCACAGGTCATTCTTCCCATTCTTATCATACTTGGAATAGTTCTTATTGCTCTTAATTATATAGAAACAGTAACTCCCACAAGAAAAGCCTCTTTACACTTGACTTCCAATATTTTACTCGTTATCAGCTTTTTTTTTATTATCACCGGAATATTTCATTTGACAGGTAGTGTAATTTACGGCATATTTGCAATATTAATATCCTTCCTCTGGCTGGATACAAGAATTCAACTCTCTAAATGGCGCCACTCCGAAGTCTGCAGAAATTGCAGAGAAACCTGCAAAGTCTTTCAAGCCTAATCTCTTCTCGCCAGTTTTCTAATTCCTAAAATTATCAATAAAATGCCTATAGCGAGGGCAAAAAACCATCCCACATTAATCTGGTAAACCCAGGCTGGTAATCCATTGATGTTCTTTAACACACCTTCTATTATTATTGCCAGACCAATAAGAACAAGTATCGTTCCCCAGACAATCGGGGCATAGCGTGGACCGCCGAAACATTCATCTGCTCGCTCTTTATCAAGTTCCTTTTTAGTGCCGTTTAAAGGAGCGCCGCATTTATTACAATATGTTGCATCATCTTCATTTTGCATCCCGCACTTTGAACAATAAGTCATAAATCTCCCATGATAGTGAACGCAGTTATTGTACTTATTTTTTTCCAATTAGAACTACAAGTTTAAATCCAAATCGCAGCTTTTAAATAATGAATATACTTATATTAACTTCTGTTTCTGCTGTTATTTGAGAAATTGAGGAGGCTGGTATGACAGTAAGTACGATGGAAAGAATTCAGAAATTGATGGGCTGGTGCCCAAATGCATTATTAACGAAACGGGTGTTAATCACTTTGCCTGCAGATGAGGAATTCCTGATGGATGAAAAAGGTAAAGATGGTGCGAATCGTATCAAAATGGGCTGGGGAAACAAGCATCGAAACATCGTGTTTTTAATGACCTTCATGAGTTTTGTTTTTTATGGATTTTTCATATGGTTTCTAAGCGAAAATCCTGATTTTGGAGATTATTTATTACGGAGGCTCCCGGAAGGGATTCTTCCAGGCATCATACTTGCAATTTTCCTTTGTGCCC
>JAWOKW010000085.1:0-3274 GCA_033854095.1 Candidatus Methanoperedens sp.
TGCTGCAAGAAGCCTTACTTTTGCTTTTGAATCTTCTTCCTTATGATACAATTCAGTCAATTCCTTTGAAGAATAGTTTGGCAGAAATGATTCACCTTTTGGAACTTTTACCATTTTAAACAACCCCCAGTACCCGTACAAAATAATCTGCTGAGGTAGTATTTACAAGTTACGGAAATTTCGGCATTATGCTATATACATTTTTGTTTCATAATTTTGAGACCTTTATAAGAGTTATTAGCTGCAACGACTTCTTGTTAACTTTTGGTTTTATGGAAAATATACTAATAATGGTGACACGCTCAGCTCGATATGAGAAGCTTCTTAAGCTGCAAAAGGGCATATATAAATCTGATGGAGGTAAATTCATGGAGGTTAAACAACACGAAAGACTGCACGTAGATGATACGAATCTCTGTAAGCTTGCTATAAGTGAACTTGAGGACTTATATTCAGATCTCGGTCTTTCAATAGAGGAACTCGACCTGCTGGACATGCCGAGGCGTTCTTTTTCTGTACATTTCCCCGTAAAAATGGATTCCGGAAAAACAAAAATGTTCGTAGGGCACAGGGTACAGTATAATGATGCCAGGGGCCCCACTAAAGGAGGCATCAGGTTCCATCCACAATTGACACACGATGATGTCGAGAATCTTGCTTTTTTAATGTCACTTAAATGCGCCGTGGTGAATATACCCTTTGGGGGATCAAAAGGCGGTGTTGTTATCAATCCGAAAGAAATTAGTAGAGGTGAGCTTGAACGGGTCACCAGGAGCTATATCCGTGCCATATCGAATTACATCGGTCCTTTTAAGGATATCCCCGCACCTGATGTTTATACAGATGAAAAAATCATGGTCTGGATACTCGATGAATTTGAGCGGATAAAAGGCGAACATGTTCCTGCTGTAGTGACCGGGAAACCAATTGAGCTGGGAGGCAGTAGGGCACGGAGCTATTCAACATCTCTTGGGGGAATCTATGTACTTGAAGAAGCGATGAAGAAAATAGAGATGGACAAATTTGAGGTCAGCCTTGCAGTACAGGGGTTTGGGAATGTTGGAGAAAATGCTGCCCGCCTCCTCCATGAGAAAGGATATAGAGTAATCGCAGTAAGCGATTCAAAAGGCGGTATAATAAATAAAGATGGTCTTGATATCCCTTCTGTGATGAAATATAAAAACGAGACTGGAAGTGTCGTAAATTTTAGTGACAGTACAAACATAACCAATAAAGAACTGTTGACCTGTGAATGCGATATTCTGATTCCGGCTGCGTTATCTGATCAGCTTAATAAGGGCAATGCAGCTAATGTGAAGGCAAAAGTAGTCTTAGAACTTGCCAATGCGCCAACAACAAAAGAAGCAGACTACATATTCTATGATAAGAATATAATGCTTATACCTGATATCCTTGCTAATGCTGGCGGTCTGGTAGTGAGCTATTTTGAATGGAGCCAGAATCTTACCAATGATTACTGGGAGGAAGCTAAAGTTCTTGAACGACTCAGAAAGACTATGATAACTGCTTTCAATGATGTTTATGCTCTGTGCGATAAAGAAAATTGCAGGCTGAGACGTTCTGCATATAAGCTTGCATTACAGAGAATACTGCACGCAGAAAGACTGCGCGGGAATTTGTAGATTTGGATCATTTGATAGAGAGGCCGTGCCACTCTGAAATCATCTTATGCCCCCCGCGCTCCCCGTAGGCTCCACCTCTCCAGTTAGCAAAGGCCATTATGTAGTTAGCTCCGCGCCTGAATGAAACCTGATTTTCCGAAGCTGCCGCCATCGGTCTTGATATAATCACGCTCCACATGCCGTTGCTCCAGTCCTGGTAGTGCCTGATATTCTGCGATGCGGCATCCGGACTTATTTGCGGCGTTCCCATGCCGCCTGCAACAACATTCTCCGGTCTGGATAGATCAGCTCTCCAGAAAACAATGTTCACAGGTTTATCTATTGAACCCATGCATATTATGCCATCTTCAGTGAGAAGCGGGAACTGCAGGGCAAAGGCATCCGCAAAAACAGGGTAATCATCTACAGAATCACTTGCTGAATCCTCGCTCCACTGGCACAGGAAAAAGATATCGTTCCCATTGTGCAAGGCTTTCACTTTAATGCTCCTTTTTTCATTATGTCCAAATACTCTTGCACCCACTTCATTGAGCCTGCGGGTAAAGTTGATTTCGATTTCAGGAGCCTGCGCCCATGCGGGGTCTCCGGGACCAAGGACTATGTGTCCTGATACATATACTGCCGGGATGGTCGTAGAAGGAACTGCATGGGATGGGTTTACCACTGCGAACACCTCGCCAAATCATTTATTAATAAATTTGTTGCCACAATAACCTCCTGCTCATACCTGAAACCTATCTGTCTCTCTTCGTGCGATTAATATATCGATCAATTCTGAATTTTCTCCTGCTGCGACCTTATCCCGTTCTCTCTGGATGATATCAAAAATCTCTTCGATGCGGGCTATACGCTGATCATGAATCTGGTCTGCAGTATCACCGAACAACTTCGCAAGCACTTCAACTGGAATGCGCCTGTTTTCCATCGCCTCGCCAGTCGATGAATACGATGGCGGACTGAGAGGCGGGATGTAAAAAACATTGGGCTCGGTTTTGAATTCTGGGTGCAGACGCAGCGCCACCTTCCATTTGTTGACCAATTTGTAGACGTTGCTTCCTGTATCCTCGGCGTAGCCAACAAAGTGTATCCTGCCGACGCACTGGCTCGCGCAGAAGTTCCCAAGATGCTGCTCTATCCTTGGATAGCAGAAGATACATTTCTGGGTTATCTTCTGCTCTGGATTATAGTATATCTTCTTATATGGGCAACCTTTGATACAGTATCGATATCCCCTGCACCTGTTCTGATCAACGAGTACTATCCCGTCCTCCTCGCGTTTATAGACCGCTTGGCGTGGGCAGGCATCTACACAAGGCGGGTCTGTACAGTGATTGCAGATACGAGGAAGATAAAAATAATATGAATTCGGGAACTCTCCCTCGCCCACATCCTCATCCCAGTTACTCGCATAGGTGTCAGCGCCTGAAGGTTCCGGGGATGGAACCAGCACAGAGGATGAGGCATCCCCTCCTTCGGTCTTTAGTACTTTATCATAATCATATTCCCAGGGAGCACCGTAACCTTGTTTGATATTCGGAAGGGGTATAGCTGCCCTGTCTGATACGTTAAACCAGCCGCCGTGGGTCTCATAGTTTTTCGGATAACCTTTCCCTGGATGGGTTTCCACGTTG
>JAWOKW010000086.1:0-3502 GCA_033854095.1 Candidatus Methanoperedens sp.
CACGGCAGGGTTATTTCACCTTCAACAGGAACTGATGTAAAAAGTGCGGCTTTCATCCTGTGCGTGGGCTCGCGCGATGAGCAGGTCGGCAACCCATATTGTTCAAAGGTATGCTGTATGGCTTCAATAAAGAACGCTATGAAGATAGCTGAAAAATATCCTGAGGTTAAAGTTGTAATCCACTACATCGATATCCGTGCAGGAGGTGAGATGTACGAGGAATATTATAAACGCGCCCAGCAAATGGGAGTTTCATTCGTGCGCGGGCGGGTAGCAGAAGTGGAGGAATCGGATGGCAGAACAATAATACATTATGAAGATACGCTTTCAGCAGAAAGATGTCAGGAAGCATACGACCTCGTCATACTTGCAGTAGGCATGGAAGCGAACCGAGATTCGGTAGGCAGGATGCTTCGGCTCTCCACACGCCCAGACCGTTTCTTCCAGAGCGCACATCCCAAAATGCGACCTGTGCAAACGCATAAAAAAGGGATTTTCATTGCAGGATGTGCCTCAGGTCCTAAGGAGATACAGGTTTCGATAGAGCAGGGAAGCGCAGCCGCTGCCAAAGCTGAAAGCCTGCTTAAAAAAGGTGAGATCGAGCTTGAGCCCATGAGCGCATATGTGATTCCTGAACTGTGTGAAGGATGTGGTATCTGTGAGACCGTATGCGAGCTTGGGCGCATCAAGGTAACAAATAGAAAAGCCGCTGTTGATGAGGTCGCGTGCCGAGGATGCGGCGCATGCAGTGCAGCCTGCCCAAAAGGTGCAGTTCAACTACGAAACTACACAGATGAGCAGGTCATGGCGCAGATAAGGGAAGCCACGCACACTATCAGCGAATATCCCCTTGTTATCGGCTTCCTGTGTCACTGGTGCAGCTATGCAGCCGCTGACCTTGCAGGTTCTCTGCGCATCCAGTATCCCACGAACCTGCGAAATATCAGGGTGCTGTGCGCGGGCAGGGTGAATCCCTCGTTCGTTCTTGAAGCGCTTCGCAGAGGGGCTGACGGCGTGCTGGTGGCAGGATGCAGAGCCGGGGAATGCCATTATACCATAGGTAATACCTGTGCCATGAAGAGGATGGATGTTCTTGGAAAATTGCTCACCGAACTGGGTTTTAATGAAAAGCGGCTTCGAGTTGAGTGGATCTCAGCAAGCGAAGGTGAGAAGTTTGCAAAGATTGTAAAGGATTTTGTATGCCAGTTGAAAGAGATAGGACCAATAGGCAGCGAGTTGAAGTGATGATATGAGCGAAGAAAAACTGGAAGTTATAGTCGAAAACGAAGTCAATGGCACTCATTTCATGTTCACGCAGAGAACAGGTAAATCAAAAAAAGTCTTAGAGCATGATTATAAAAGATGCAACGGCTGCGGTATATGTATTGAGCTCTGCCCGAGAAAAGCCATCGAGTCAGGTCCTTTAATAGAAATAGCCACAGGGCTTGACGCACCGCCTGTTATTGTGGATCATACGAAGTGCTCATTCTGCGGCATGTGCGCTGCCTTTTGCCCTGTAAAAGCGTTCAATATGACCGTGAACGATTCCAACATCCTTGAATTATCACAATTCCCACATCTTGATTCAGGTGTAGTGTTCAATGACAAATGTCTGCCGTGTCTTATATGCAGGGACGCCTGCCCTGAAGAGGCTATCAGTGTGGAATTTGCCTTTGCGAAAAAAGGAATGCTTGCGCCTTTTGTACCAGGAAGGAAAGGTGAGATCGAGCTCGATATGGATAAATGCACCTTATGCGGTGCCTGCGCTGAGCTCTGTCCTGCGTTCATCCTTGTGGAGAAAGAATCAAAAGCCGATAATCTCATGCCTTTTGAGAACCTGCTCATTGATACTGGAAAATGCGACTACTGCGGGATTTGTGTTCCTTTCTGCCCCGAAGATGCCATAAAAGTAAAAGGAGAATTTTTTGGAGAGATACCAGAGATAACAGGAACGATCAAAGTGGATGAGGCAAAGTGCACAAAATGCGGCTGGTGCGAGGCTGTTTGCCCGTATGATGCTGTGCAGGTGACAAAGCCTTTTGAGGGTGAGATCGAGCTTATAGATTCAAAACTTAAAGGCTGCGACCCTGTGGGCTGCCACGGCTGTTTCAATGTCTGCCCATCTAAAGCATGGATTATCCCGCCTGATAAGAAAATAGATGTAGTTAGGGATTTCTGCACATACTGCGGAGCATGCGAGAAAGCCTGCCACGTCAGAGCTATCGGGGTAAAAAGAACGGCTGCAAAGCATACTGAAATAATAGACACGCCGTGGGCAAATGACTGGAAGCGGGCGATACTCTGCCTGACATCTCAGGAAAGAGCCCTGCCTGACATCTCCCGCACCCTGTATGTTGAGAAAGCAGAAAAGAAGAACGGTCCACCCAGCATCAGACCTGATGTCAATCATGAGTTCATAAGCTCGGTGGAGGAGAGGATTAACAGAATATCTTCGCTTCTTGACAATAAGCATGTGCGGCGCACGTGGGAGAAAAAAGAATCGACGGCTGCAGTTCACGAAATAAAGAAGTATCTGCGGATTGAATGCTGAAAATACTGCTATCATATTTTTGTGTAACCCCTAAGCTACTGACTTCATTTTTTCAAAGGATAAAAAAGCTTGGTATTCAGGACTTTTTTCGCTGAATTCAACTGAGCATTTTCTGCTTGGCTTTTTCATATTCTTCTTTTGTAATTGTGCCATTGTCGTAAAGATTTTTTAACTTGGTAAGCTCTTCCGCCAGCGACATTGAAACTACTGATTGAGCTTTTACAGCAATTATCCCTAACGAAGTCGCCATACCCTGTTGCGAAGCCGCCATACTCTGCTGCTGATATACTGTCCTCCATTCAGTTAGCTGGTTCATCAGCAATTCTCTTACTTTTGAAGGCTCAAGAATGTCCCAAAAAGTGTTGCCTCTGCCTTGAATTATGATAGGCGTTCTTCTCCAACGTCCTGCCACTCCGCCTTCTGCAATAACTGCGCCTACTTCCAAACCAGTTTTAGTCACAAATACTAACGAACCACAGTCAAAATACCTCGCTAATATGCCTTGATAGATACGTATGTCAAGAATCTGGTCAAACGTCAGTTCCCTCGTGTAATTGCCAAAAAACCATGATTTTTCGATCTTTGCCGACCTGTCAGTGATGTGATATGTGAAAGACTTTTTGCTTAGATAATAGAACCCGAAAAAGGGCAATACTATTATTATCGCGATGAAAATCCATAAGGCAGCTAAAAAAATATTAGTAAGCATCAGTACAGTTATGGCGAAGAAGATTATCCCGAATTTGACCAGGGTTTTCTTCATGAATGGCTTAGCTGACCAGGACAACGAGGTTTTTGATGCTTCTGTCATATACCACCTTTAACTTAGCAGTCCCTATAATGCCTCATGACTTATAAAACTTCTTGCTCTTTCCCTATAGGGAAACAATAGAACATAGACGAGTTGCAATCGTGCAGATACCGGAAGAAAATCCTTGACGGACTTCATCC